>JAQGLQ010000450.1 GCA_028292785.1 Noviherbaspirillum sp.
GGTCAGCGTACCCGCACGAATGCACGTACTCGCAAGGGTCCGCGCAAGGCCGCCCAGTCGCTGAAGAAATAATCCAGGCTAAACGGATTCAAGGAAATAATCATGGCAAAAGCCCCAAATAACGCCGCAGCAGCACGTGTGCGCAAGAAGGTCAAAAAGAATGTCGCAGAAGGCATCGCGCACATCCACGCGTCTTTCAACAACACAATTATCACGATTACAGACCGCCAGGGAAATGCATTGTCCTGGGCGACTTCTGGCGGCGCCGGCTTCAAAGGCTCCCGGAAATCGACACCGTTCGCGGCACAGGTTGCAGCCGAGGCTGCTGGCAAGGTGGCGGTTGAGTATGGCGTGAAAAATCTGGAAGTCCGCATCAAGGGACCGGGCCCGGGTCGCGAGTCCGCTGTACGCGCCCTCAACAATCTTGGCATCAAGATTACCCAGATTCAGGATGTGACCCCGGTTCCGCACAATGGCTGCCGTCCTCCGAAGCGGCGCCGGATCTAAAGTTTATCTGCTGTAGGTAGTTAGCTACAAAACGCCCGCCACAGTTCCTGGCGGGTTTTGTTCTTAAGACCACCGTCCGGTCGAAAGCAGATCGGACTAGCGCCTGGTGACCCTGCCGTTCCGGCCAGGTTAATTCGGGGCGTCATTTATTTAAAAGGAAATTCTCGTGGCACGTTACATTGGACCGAAGGCAAAACTCTCCCGCCGTGAAGGCACCGACCTGTTCCTGAAGAGCGCGCGCCGCTCGCTCGATTCGAAGTGCAAGCTCGATTCCAAGCCAGGTCAACACGGCCGTACCTCCGGCGCTCGTACCTCCGACTATGGCAATCAGCTTCGCGAAAAGCAGAAGGTCAAGCGCATGTACGGCATCCTGGAGCGTCAGTTCCGCCGCTATTTTGCCGAAGCCGACCGGCGCAAGGGCAATACCGGTGAAAACCTGCTGAAGCTGCTCGAATCCCGCCTCGACAACGTGGCCTACCGTATGGGCTTCGGCTCGACTCGCGCAGAAGCCCGCCAGCTCGTCAGCCACAAGGCATTCACAGTGAACGGCAATGTAGTCAACATCGCTTCGTACCAGGTCAAGGCAGGCGATATCGTTTCCGTTCGCGAAAAAGCGAAGAAGCAGACGCGTATCGTCGAAGCTCTCTCGCTGGCCGAGCAGACTGGCATGCCGACTTGGGTTGCGGTCGATTCCAAGAAGATGGAAGGCACCTTCAAGTCGATGCCGGATCGCAGCGAGATCGCCAATGACGTCAACGAGTCGTTGATCGTCGAATTGTATTCGCGTTAATTCCGATTTTCCCGCGCCCGCCTCGTTGGAGGCGGGTTTTCTGTAATGCCATCAGCCTTATCGGTGTAACGAACCGAGGGTATTGAAAAGGACATTTCATGCAAAACAGTCTGTTGAAGCCCCGTATTATTGAAGTGGAGGCGCTTGGCGCCGGTCACGCGAAAGTCGTCATGGAACCGTTCGAGCGCGGCTATGGCCATACACTCGGCAACGCCCTGCGTCGCGTACTCCTTTCTTCAATGGTCGGATATGCTCCGACTGAGGTCACGATCGCGGGTGTCGTGCACGAATACTCGTCACTGGACGGCGTGCAGGAAGACGTAGTCGACATGCTGCTGAACCTGAAGGGCGTTGTCTTCAAGCTGCACAATCGCGATGAAGTCACGCTGACCCTGAAAAAGGAAGGCGAAGGCGCTGTCCTGGCTTCCGACATCGATCTGCCGCACGACGTCGAACTCGTGAACCCTGACCATGTGATCGCCCACCTTACCGCTGGCGGCAAGCTGGATATGCAGATCAAGGTCGAGAAAGGCCGCGGCTATGTGCCAGGTAATGTGCGCAGGCTGTCGGAAGACGCGAACAAGACGATCGGTCGCATCATTCTCGACGCGTCGTTCTCGCCAGTCCGCCGCGTTTCCTACGCCGTCGAATCGGCGCGCGTCGAGCAGCGTACCGACCTCGACAAGCTGGTAATCAATATCGAAACCAATGGTGTGATCTCGCCCGAAGAAGCGATTCGCCAGTCGGCCCGTGTGCTGGTCGACCAGTTGAATGTGTTTGCCGCACTCGAAGGAACGGAAGCCGCCGCCGAAGCTCCGTCCCGCGCGCCGTCGGTCGACCCGATCCTGCTGCGCCCGGTCGACGATCTCGAATTGACGGTACGTTCCGCGAACTGCCTGAAAGCCGAAAATATCTACTACATCGGCGACCTGATCCAGCGCAGCGAAAACGAGTTGCTCAAGACCCCGAACCTCGGACGCAAGTCGCTCAACGAGATCAAGGAAGTCCTGGCTTCCCGTGGCCTCACGCTTGGCATGAAGCTGGAAAACTGGCCGCCTGCCGGCCTTGAGAAGTAAGGTCTGAAGTAGCAAGCCGCGGGAGCGGTTATAATTCCGCTCCTCGCAGTAATCTGTATCGCATTCACTGCACCTACCGGCCCGCGTCGAACCCATGTGTTCGACGATAGAAGAGCTGGAACTAAAACTTAACTTTAAAGGAATTAACATGCGTCACCGTCACGGACTCCGCAAGCTCAATCGTACTTCCTCGCATCGTCTCGCGATGCTGCGCAACATGACCGTCTCCCTGCTGCGTCACGAAGCGATCAAGACCACTCTCCCGAAAGCCAAGGAATTGCGTCGTGTCGTCGAGCCGATCCTGACCCTGGGAAAAACCGACAGCCTGGCGAACAAGCGCCTCGCATTCAGCCGACTGCGCGACCGTGAAATGGTCGTCAAGCTGTTCGCTGAACTGGGACCCCGTTACGCGACCCGTAATGGCGGCTACCTGCGCATCCTGAAGATGGGCTTCCGTCAAGGCGATAATGCTCCGATGGCATTCATCGAGTTGGTCGACCGTCCTGAAATCAGTAGCGACGCAGAAGTGCCTACCGCCGAGTAATACCCGGGCCAATGATGGAAAAGCCAGGCGCTCTGCCTGGCTTTTTGCATTTCTATGGCATGGATTTGTTTGTGGCAAGATGTAGCCTCATTTTCGCGAGGACCACGTATCAGCATGGCGCAGTCAAGCATTTTATCGGTCTCGGATCTATACAAGTCATACGGAAACGCAGACTCCAAATCGGTCGTGGTCAACGGCCTTTCCTTCAGCCTCAAGCCTGGCGAATGCTACGGCCTGCTGGGGCCCAACGGCGCGGGAAAGACTACTACCTTGCGCCTGTGCCTCGGCTTGACGGTCCCGGACCGCGGGAACATCACCCTGGTCGGGAAGAAGATTCCCGCCGAAGCCCGCGTCGCGAGAACCCGCGTCGGTGTAGTGCCGCAAGCCGATAACCTCGATCCGGACTTCACCGTTGCTGAAAATCTCCTGGTCTATGGCCGGTACTTCGGCATGCCGGAAGCAAGGATCCGCGAACGCATTCCGCATCTGCTCGAATTTTCCAATCTTGTTGCGAAAAAGGATGCACGTATCGGCGAACTCTCGGGCGGTATGCGCCGACGGCTTACGCTCGCACGCGCCCTCATCAACGACCCTGACCTAATCTTCATGGACGAGCCGACCACGGGCCTGGACCCACAGGCGCGGCACCTGATCTGGGAGCGACTGAAAACGCTCCTGGGCAATGGCAAGACCATCCTGCTGACAACGCACTTCATGGATGAAGCCGAACGCTTGTGCAATCGTCTCGCCGTCATCGATCATGGCCAGATGATTGCCGAGGGATCGCCGCGCGAATTGATCGCCAAGCATATCGAGGCGGAAGTGGTCGAGGTGTACGGTGAAAACGCGCGCGCGTGGCGCGACCGGGGGCATGGCGAAAAGGCGGGTCGTATCGAGGTTAGCGGCGAGACCGTGTTTTGTTATACGAACAATGCCCGGCCACTGCTCGACGAATTGCACGATGCGCCGGGACTGCGTTATCTCCATCGCCCGGCCAACCTCGAGGACCTGTTTTTAAAACTTACCGGGCGCGAAATGCGTGATTGACATGACAGCTGCGACATACGCCTTGCCGGGGTTTTCGCTCCGTTTTCTGCCTATCTGGAGGCGCAACTTCCTCGTCTGGAAGAAACTCGCGGTGGCGAGCGTGCTCGGCAATATCGCCGACCCGCTGATAACGCTGATCGCATTCGGCTATGGCCTCGGCAGCCTGCTCAAAAGCGTCGACGGCATTCCGTATATCGAGTATCTTGCCTCCGGTTCCATCTGCATGTCAGTCATGATGGCGGCCTCGTTCGAGGCCCTGTACTCCGCATTCTCGCGCATGCACGTGCAGAACACCTGGGACGCATTGCTGAACGCACCGCTGGCACTCGACGACATCGTGCTGGCGGAAATGCTTTGGGCCGCAACCAAGTCCCTGTTTTCGGGCATTGCGATCCTCGGCGTGATCTTCCTGCTGGGCATCGGCCTGCATCCCCATACGGTGGCAGTCGTCCCCTTGCTCTTCCTGGTCGGAATGATGTTCGCATCGCTGGGACTGGTGGTCACCGCGTTCGCCCGCGGTTACGATTTTTTTACGTACTATTTCACGCTGGTGCTGACGCCCATGATATTTTTGTCCGGCGTTTATTACCCGACTTCCCAGCTTCCCGCCTGGCTCGAAGAAGCCGCGCGCTTTCTTCCCTTGAGCGCGGCGGTGAATCTGATCCGGCCTCTGATCCTTGGCCACTGGCCGGCGACGCCCGCGGCGGATATCCTGATTCTTCTGGCGTACTGCGTCGCCGGGTTCTATGCCGCCACGGTCGTAACGCGCCGCAGGCTGCTGAAATAGCAAAATCATTCACCCGGGTGCATCATGTCACAAGCATTGCTGGTTCTGACCAACTTGCCCGATGCGGCAACCGCGACGACGATCGCGCATCGGCTCATCGAGCAACAGTTGGCCGCCTGCATCAATATCGTGCCGCAGGTACAATCCGTATATCGATGGCAAGGCAAGATCGAGACGGCGGCCGAAGCGACCTTGCTGATCAAAACGACGCAGGCACGATATGCTCAGCTCGAAGCAGCGCTCAAGGCCGCACACCCCTACGAATTACCGGAAATAATCGCAATCCCGATCAGCGCCGCGCTGCCGGCATATCTCGAGTGGATTGACCACGAAACCACGAAGAACCCGAATGACTGAGTATCTCCAGCCGAAGCTTGCCAAGCGCATGGGCGTCTCGCTCTGGCGGCGCGCCGGCATCGCATTTTTTGCCTTGTTCCTCGCGTCCGTCATGCAGTTTGCTCAGTCCGCTGACGACTATCTGGAGCCGGAGGCAGCGTTCAGGTTCTCGGCAAAGATGCTCGACCCGAAGACCATCGAGATCCGTTACGACATCGCCGACGGTTACTACATGTATCGCGAGCGATTCGCTTTCAACGCCGACGGCGCCACGCTCGGCGAGCCAGTGATCCCGCCGGGAAAAATCAAGTTCGACGACACCTTCCAGAAAGACGTCGAGACGTACCGTGACGCGATCACGATCAAGGTGCCCGTCGAAGCGGGCGGCGCGTTTACGCTCACCGCCACCAGCCAGGGATGCGCTGACAAGGGCCTGTGCTATTCGCCGATGGAATCGCAGGCCAAACTTTCACCCACTGGCGGTGGGCTGTTCGGCGCGATTGCCGCGGCGCAGGGCAGCGCCTCAACCGCGACTGATCGCTCCGCCGCTGCGCCCGACGCAGGAGGACAGGTCGCATCGTCCGCTCTCGCCGACTCGGACATGGGAGCAATCGAATCGTCGCTGCAAAGCGGCAAACTGCTGGCGATAATCCCCTTGTTCATATTGCTGGGTCTGGGCCTGTCCTTCACGCCATGCGTGCTCCCGATGGTACCCATTCTGTCCTACATCATCGTGGGAGAGGGCGCGAAAGTGCGGCCCGCCCGCGGCTTCGCCTTGGCCGCCGCATATTCGTTCGGCATGGCAGTGGTCTATACCATGCTCGGCGTCGCCGCCGGCCTTGCCGGCGAAGGACTGTCCGCCGCATTGCAGAAACCGTGGGTGCTGTGCGTATTCGCACTCATGATGGTGTTGCTCTCGCTATCGATGTTCGGCATGTACCAATTGCAACTGCCGGCATCCATCCAGACGAAGCTGAGCCGCTTGTCCGAACAACAATCCGCGGGAAAATTTTTCGGTGTATTCGTCATGGGTGCCATTTCCGCCCTCATCATCGGTCCCTGCGTGGCGGCACCGCTGGCCGGCGCGCTCCTCTTTATCAGCCAGACACGCAACGTCGTCATCGGGGGCAGCGCATTGTTCGCAATGGCAGTCGGCATGAGCGTGCCGCTCCTGCTGGTGGGTCTTTCCGCCGGGTCCCTGCTGCCGCGTGCCGGCACCTGGATGGAAGGCGTCAAGCGTTTCTTTGGAGTGCTCATGCTGGCGCTCGCGCTATGGATCGTTTCCCCGCTGCTTCCACCCGCGGTTCAGATGCTGGGATGGGCGGCACTGGGCACGGGCTATGGCGCCTACCTTCTGTGGGGCAAGCAGTCCGGCTGGATGCCCAAAGCCGTCGGGTTGGTTCTCGCTGCGTTGGGCCTGATGCAATTGGCGGGCGTGGCCACGGGCGGACGCGATGTGCTGGCGCCGTTGTCACATCTCACCGGCAGGGCCGCGCAAGAAGTCGAGTTCGCACGGGTCGCAACAACAGCCGAACTCGACGCCGCCATTGCGCAGGCGAAAGGAAAACACGTCATGCTCGATTTTTATGCGGACTGGTGCGTGTCATGCAAGGAAATGGAAAAGCTCACCTTCACCGATCCGCGCGTCCATTCACGGCTCGGGGACATGGTATTGCTGCAGGTCGATGTGACTGCCAATAACGCCGAAGACAAAGCCTTGCTGAAGCGCTTCAAGCTCTTCGGTCCTCCGGGCATCATTTTCTTTGACAGGGAAGGCCGCGAAATCCAGGGCGGACGCGTCATCGGATATCAGAATCCGGACAAGTTCCTACACTCGCTCACGTTCGCCGCAAGCTCCTGATCGCGAAGCCACATGCTTGCCAGGTTGAAATATAGAAACCGGCATAAGAAAGTAACATCTCTGTTCTTGCGACATATCACCGATCGAACTATATTGTGTGACGAATAACTTTTTGGGAGAAGGAAATGACTTTGCGCCTCGGCGACACCGCCCCTGATTTCGAGCAGGATTCCTCCATCGGCAAAATTAAATTCCACGAGTGGGCAGGCGACTCATGGGTGGTGCTGTTCTCGCATCCCGCCGATTTCACTCCCGTATGCACTACCGAACTCGGCCTGACCGCCAAGCTCAAGCCGGAGTTCGACAAACGTAATGTGAAAGCCATCGCGCTGTCGGTGGATCCGGCCGACAAGCATGTGCAATGGATCAAGGACATCGAGGAAACGCAAAAAACGGTGGTCGGATTCCCGATCGTTGCCGATTCCGACAAGAAGGTCTCCACGCTGTACGACATGATCCATCCGAATCAATCGGAGACCGCAACCGTGCGTTCGCTCTTCGTGATCGATCCGAAAAAGAAAGTGCGCCTGACGATCACCTACCCGATGAGCACGGGTCGCAATTTCGACGAAGTGCTGCGCGTGATCGACGCGCTGCAGCTCACCGATGGATATACGGTTGCGACTCCCGGCAACTGGCGTGACGGAGACGATGTGATCATTCCGTTGACAGTGCAGGATGAGGCGGTAATCAAGCAGAAATATCCGAAGGGATATACCGCGCCGCGTCCTTATCTGCGCCTCACACCGCAGCCCAACAAATAAGAAATAGCCAATAGCCGCAAAAAAGCGCCCCGATGCACGGGGCGCTTTTTTTTATGTCCGATGTCCTTCGACCTCTTCAATTGCATGAACGGATTCAGTTCATGCATTCAATCCGCGCATTCAGTCGGTATCGGCAGACCTGTCTTCAAGATAACGCTTGCTTCGAAAGTACAACAACATCACAACCACGATGCATGCCATTGCC
>JAQGLQ010000485.1 GCA_028292785.1 Noviherbaspirillum sp.
AAGACTGGTATAGCGGATCGGATTGAACAGGAAACGATAGTCCGCGATGAAAGCAGGCAGCCGCGCATGGCGCACTTCGCCCAGGCCCCCCATCTCCTGCGCGCCCATGCCGATCAAGTCGAGCGCAAGCTCGCGTCGCGCCCTCTCGAAGATATCGCAGCCAAGCCGGCGCCCGCGTCGCGCCAAGTGGTTCACCACGACCACGCCGCGCTCCAGGTTTCCCTGATAGAACACGCCGGACGGCACCATGACGCCATGCTCGATCACCCGCGTGGGCGACCTTCCGCTTTGCCACATCAGTTCGTTGAAATGCGTGACATGCACCACCAGCACATCGGGATCGTCGACCGGATGCGGCATGTCGGTCGGATGTTCGCGCGGCGTATCGTGCTCGAGATAGATGCGCGGCAACGCGCGCTGGGACGGTGTCAGAAATTCATGCTGGTCCTTGAGATATTGCTCGTCGTCCTGAAAGAGAATGCAGTCAAACTCATGCCGCGCGGCTTCCGACACTGGCATGTCGACCACATTGTCGCCCCATGGAATATGCCCGCAACGCCCGCCGTACCCGGGAGGCCGGTCCGGCTTCGACAGTACGTAAAACCGGTGCGGCACCTGGGTCAGGTAATACAGATAGCTGCCATGGGTGTGCCAGGTCAAGATACGTAGCGGTCGCATGGCAAGGAGCTGTCCTGATTGTCGGTTTCCTGAGTTATCCATCTGTCACGCTTGAGATTAATACGAGTCTTGCGTTCAGGGGACGCCACCATTCCAAAGCTTAATCGTCCTCAACGCGAACGTTGAAGCATTGGCATTGAAACTTCTCTTGCAGCGATAAAGGCGTTCTCGCCGCTGGACCATTTCGCATGAACTGGCTTACACGTCGCGAGAAAAGTCTATATTGATTAATGTTCGCGGAGGCGCGCCTCGTCTCCTTTGCGGCGCTCCCGCATCGTTCTCGTGTCCGGCGATGTCGGTTGTCATGAGAAAGGACGAGTATGTATACCTTGGGCATCAATGCCGCGTTTCATGACTGCTCCGCCGCGCTTGTTCAGGACGGGGTTCTCATCGCCGCCGCCGAGGAAGAACGCTTCATCAGGGTCAAGCACGGCAAGCGCCCGGTTCCCTTCACGGTATGGCAACTGCCTTTTCATGCGATCGATTATTGTCTGAAGGAAGCCGGAGTCGATCTGCGCGAGATCTCGCATATCGCCTATTCGTATGATCCTTATCTGCAACTGAATGAACATGGGGAACGGACGACGATTGCGCTGCCGCTGGAGCCCTCGAAAGATCCTGCCGCGCAATGGCTGTCGCCCTGGGACCCGCTGTCGCTCTCGTATATCGTCAACGCCCCCAGACAACTTGCGGGCGGCGCGCCGCATCATCTTGAGGCGCGGTTTCGCGATGTGCGACACGACGGTCCGCATCAATGGCATTTCGTCGAGCACCACCTCGCGCATGAGGCCAGCGCCTTTCTCGCCGCGCCCTTCGAGGAATGCGCGGTGCTTGCCATGGATGGACGCGGCGAGCGGCCGACCACCAGCTACGGCATCTACCGCGACGGCACGTACCGCCGGCTCAAGCAGATAAATCTGCCGCATTCGCTTGGCCTGCTCTATGAAGCGGTCACGGAGCATCTCGGGTTCCTGCGTTCTTCCGACGAATACAAGGTGATGGCGCTGGCGTCTTACGGCAAGCCCGCGTTCGCAGCGCAGTTCAGGGAAGTGCTGCGTTATCGCGGCAATGGCGACTATGCGGTGACGGCGGTCGACTGGAACGATATGCTCGGTCCCGCGCGCATGCGCGGCGGCGCCTTCGAACAGGCGCACATGGACATCGCTCACTCATTGCAGCTGGTGCTGGAGGAGACGGTGTTACCGATGGTGGAGTGGCTGCATGGCGAGAGTGGCTCGCCGAATCTGTGCATGGCCGGCGGCGTCGCGCTCACCTGCGTGATGAATGCGCGCATCCGAGACCATGGCCCGTTCGAGCGGGTCTGGGTCCAGCCGGCCGCCGGCGATTCCGGCACGTCGCTGGGCGCCGCCTTATGGATCGATATGCAGCAGCGCGGCGACGGGCGCCGGCGCTGGAACATGGAGCATGTGTTCTACGGTCCGGCCTACGATGACAGCGAGATCGAGGCATTCCTCGACCAGGCCCGGCTGCCGTATCGCCGCGCGGACAACATCGCCGAAGCCGCCGCCGACGCGCTGGCGCGCAACAAGGTGATCGGCTGGTTTCAGGGCCGGATGGAATTCGGTCCGCGCTCGCTCGGCGCCCGCTCGATTCTCGCGTCGCCGATCGACCCGGGCATGCAAGCCCTTCTCAATCTGATCAAGGACCGGGAAGACTTCCGGCCGGTGGCGCCGGTCGTGCTGGAGGAAGAAGCGGCGAACTGGTTCGTCAACGGCCATGCCGCGCCTTTCATGACCTTCATCTTCGACGTGCGCGGCGACCGCGTCGACCGCATCCCCGCAGTGCGCCATGTCGATGGCACGGCGCGCGTGCAGACCATCAGCCGCGCGCAGAATCCACCCTACTACGATGTGCTGAAGGCATTCGGCGAGCGTACCGGCGTGCCGGTGCTGGTGAATACTTCCTTCAACACGCGCGGCGAGCCCATCGTTTGCACGCCGCGCGATGCGGTCGAGTCGTTTTGCACCACGCCGCTGGATGTGCTGGCGATCGGTTCGTTCCTGCTGGAGAAGCCATCGCTGATGTCGGAACGGGCGCGGTGATGGATAGCGCGCCGGCACGCCTCGACTTAGGCAGGCTGGAACGCATTGCGGTATTTCGCGCGTTGCAGCTTGGCGATCTGCTATGCGCGGTGCCGGCTCTGCGCGCCTTGCGCGCGGCCGCGCCGCAGGCGGGCATCACCCTCATTGGCCTGCCATGGGCCGCCGGCTTCGTCGAGCGCTATCGCGAATATGTGGATGAGCATCTTGCTTTCCCGGGCTTTCCCGGTCTGCCGGAAACGCCGCCGGATCTGCCCGCCATTCCCGCCTTCCTGGCCGCGGCGCAGTCACGCCGCTTCGACCTTGCGCTTCAATTGCATGGCAGCGGCCTGCAGACCAATGCGCTGGTGGCGGCGATGGGCGCCCAGCGCACTGCCGGCTTTTTCGTCGCCGGACAATACTGCCCCGACCCGGATCTATTCATTCATTGGTGCGAGCCCGAGCATGAAGTGCTGCGCCATGTGCGCCTGATGGGTTTTCTCGGCATCGCGCCTCGTGGCGAGACTCTCGAATTTCCGCTGACGGAGCGCGACTTCGATGCGTTACGCCGGTCGGGCGCGAAGCTGCCGGCGCCAGGCAGCTATGCATGCGTGCATCCGGGCGCCCGCCTGCCGTCGCGGCGCTGGCCGTCGCGACGCTTCGCAGAGGTGGCCGACGCGCTGGCGGCACAGGGATTGCAGGTGGTGTTGACCGGGACCGAGAGCGAGCGCCGCATCGTCGATGCGGTGCATGATGCAATGCATGCGCCGGCAATCGACATGTGCGGCCGCACCAGCCTTGGCGCGCTGGCCGTGCTGGTGGCGCAGGCCAGGCTGCTGGTCTGCAACGATACCGGGATTTCGCACATGGCGGTCGGACTGGGCACGCCGAGCGTCGTGATTTCCTGCGGCGCCGACGCGCGGCGCTGGGCGCCGCTGAACGCGCGGCGTCACCGGTTTCTTTTCGCCGATGCGCCCTGCCGCCCCTGCTCCCATGTGACATGTCCGATTGAGGGTCATCCGTGCGCAAGCGCGGTCAGCGTTCAGCAGGTGCTGACCGAGGGCGCCGGCCTGTGCGCCGGCCCCCGCGGTGCGCCGCATGCTATCGATCGCAGGAGAAGCGACTGATGAAAGAACTGCACTGCAAGCGCATTCTTGTAACCGGCGGCGCGGGTTTTCTTGGATCGCATCTGTGCGAGCACCTGCTCAACCAGGGGCATGACGTGCTGTGCGTGGACAATTTCTATACCGGCACCAAGCTCAACATCGCCCATCTGCTTACCCATCCGAATTTCGAGCTGATGCGGCATGACGTCACCTTCCCGCTGTACGTCGAGGTGGATGAGATCTACAACCTCGCCTGCCCTGCTTCGCCGGTGCATTACCAGTCGGACCCGGTGCAGACCACCAAGACCAGCGTGCATGGCGCAATCAACATGCTGGGCATGGCCAAGCGTGTCAAGGCGCGGATTCTGCAAGCATCCACCAGCGAGGTGTACGGCGACCCTCGCCAGCATCCGCAAACCGAACAGT
>JAQGLQ010000487.1 GCA_028292785.1 Noviherbaspirillum sp.
ACCCGACTCCCTACGGCCACCTGCTGCTGGCCGACTTCGTATCGGCCGAGCTGAGGCGCCGGGGATGGATTGGCTGATGGCTTGCATCATCGGGCCGCGTGGAAATTCCGCTTCGTGGATAAAAGGGTGTTCCATTCGCCGGTTGAGCTTGCGACGGTTTTTCGCGTGACCTAGACTGATTTCACACATTCGAGGATATACATCCTGCTCGCCATTTCGTTGCCGCATCCACCCGCATGCGAGGCCGATCGAACGGTGTCCGCGTCGCATGCTCCTGGGCTTTCCAATCCATGACGCATAAGAGATTACTCAGATGAATGACTCGCTTTTACAATCCTGGTGGATGCCGGCGGCGCGCGGCGCCGTGGCGATCGCATTCGGCGTGCTTGCGCTGATATGGCCGGGGCTGACGCTGCTCGGCCTCGTCGCTCTGTTCAGCGCCTATGCGCTGATCACGGGAGCGATTTCAATCGTGGGCGCGGTGAGGAACCGCAAGCGCGATGATCAATGGTGGCTGATGTTGATCGTCGGTCTGGTCGGCGTCGGCGCGGGCATCATCGCCATGATCCATCCGGAGATGACCACGCTCGTGCTGGTGCTGATCGTTGCGGCCAATGCGCTTGTCACCGGCGTGCTCGATATCGCCCTCGCGATCCGCCTGCGCAAAACGATACGCGACGAATGGCTGTATGTGCTGAACGGCATTGCGGCCATCATCTTCGGCGTGGTCGCGTTTCTGTTTCCCACTGCCGGCGCGCTGGCCATCGTATGGATGATCAGTCTCTACGCGGTCGTCACCGGCGTGCTGCTGGTCGCGGCCGCCTTCCGCCTGCGGGCTGGTACGACTGGGTCCGCAATGCCCGACCGGCGGGTCATCCCGGACCGGCGCACGGCGCATACCCCGGCGCATCCCTGAGCAGCGGCGGGTCCCAGACACTTTACGGAGAAAATTTCATGGCTACCACAAGGCTCGACAAGAACACCTGGCGTCCTTACTTCGACCATGTATCGAAGATCCTGGATGGCAAGCGCGTCGAGATCGAAGTCGCCTCATTGCAGATCGGCGACCAGATCGAGGCGGAGTGGCTCCCGCTGATCGGCATTGTCTATGACCCCAAGAATGACCTGATCGAGGTCGCGCTCGAGGGCCTCGATCACATGATCCGCCATCCCAAGGAGGTGTATGTCGATCAGGAAGCTGTGCTGCTGACCAGCATGGAAGTCATCGATTCCGACGACATGCGCCAGATCATCAAGCTGCGCGATCCGCTGATGCTCCCAGCGCCGATATAAGGCTGCACCGTAGCCGATTCCGTACCGGGTGCGGGCAGCCTTGGGATTCGCGGATGCGCAGCGCCAAATTTTATCCAGTTGAAGATACCGGAGGTGTCGCCATGAAAACCGACGACGAGATCAAGAGGGATGTGGAGGAAGAACTCCGATGGGACCCGGACATTGACTCGACGTATGTCGCGGTCGCGGTCAAGGACGGCATCGTCGCGCTGACCGGCTATATTCCGAGCTACGCGCAAAAATTTCAGGCCGAGATGGATGCCAAGCGTGTTGCGGGTGTGCTCGGCGTCGCCAACGACATCGAGGTGCGGGTGCCGGCGCTCGACCAGAAACCGGATCCGGAGATCGCTCGCGACGCTGTGAACGCGCTCACGAAACAGCTGCCGTTTTCATCACAGAATCTGAAGGTGGTGGTGCACGACGGATGGGTCACGCTGGAAGGCGAAGCGGAATGGAACTACCAGCGGGAAAGGGCGGAGGAAGCGGTGCGTTGGGTCAAGGGCATCAAGGGCGTCGTTAACTCGATACAGGTAAAACCGAAAGTGACGCCGGTCGATATCAAGAAAAAAATCGAGGAAGCCTTCAGGCGCAACGCCGAGATCGATGCCAACCAGATCGATGTCGAAACGCACGATGGCGAAGTGGTACTGAAAGGCACCGTGCACTCGTGGTTTGAACGCGAAGAAGCCGAACGCGCCGCATGGTCCGCGCCCGGCGTGAAGAAGGTCGAAGACCACATCACGATCCGGCCCTGAACCGGAAAGGCTGGCGTGCCCGCCGCGCTTATCGGTACACCAGGACCGGAATCGTCGTATGTGCCAGCACTTTTTGCGTTTCGCTGCCAAGCAGCCGCCTGCTCAAGCCCTTGCGTCCATGCGAGGCCATGAAGATCAGTTCGCAGGCGAACCGCTGTGCGGCAGCGATGATTTCCTCGTAGGGACTGATCGACAGTGCAACCGCCTTGTCGCAGGGAACGCCCGCCGCCGACGCTGCGGCCGCGACCCGGTCGACGCGCGCCTGCGCCTCCTTGCGCGCGCTCTCTTCGAAATCATCGATCCAGGGCGGCGGCGCGCCGCCTTCGACCAGCGCGACGAGCGGTACCGGTTCAGCCACCGAAACCGTCACCAGCTTGGCGCTGATCGACTTTGCGAATTCTATTGCTGCATGTGCGGCCTTCTCCGAGAGTTCGGAGCCGTCCGTGGGCACGAGTATGGTCTTGAACATGGCGTCTCCAGGTAGGTCGATACCCCGATCATTCGAATTTTATGTTCAACCGGCTGCGAATTCATATAAAGATTTGCGTTAAGCGAGGCGATTGAGCGTGCGCAAACGGGATGGGCGACGCTGCTTCAGCATGAAGACGATACAGTGCACTTCGCCGCACTCCGCAGTGGCGGATCGCGGCTCCCGATCAAGCAGGTTGCCCCGGTAAAAGGAGCTCGATATGGCAGGCCGCACCACTCGCTTTGGCTGGATTCCCGACATTCCCGACCAGCGGGATTACCTGTACGCAGCACCGGTGGTCGCGCTCGCTGCGCTTCCTTCGCAGGTTGACCTGCGCGCCCAATGTCCTCCGGTGTATGACCAGGGCCAGTTGGGCAGCTGCACCGCGAACGGCATCGGCGCCGCGATGCAGTTCGAGAGGATGAAAAGGAAGATGACTCCCGAATTCGTGCCCTCGCGACTCTTCATCTATTACAACGAGCGCGAAATGGAAAATACCATCAACTCCGATAGCGGGGCGATGATTCGCGACGGCATCAAGAGCGTTGCGAAGCAGGGCGTCTGTCCCGAAGACGAGTGGCCTTACGACATTGCCCGCTTCGCCGAGAAGCCGCCACAGCAATGCTACGAGCATGCGGAGAAATACCGGGTACTGCAGTATCGCAGACTGGTGCAGACGCTTAACCAGATGAAAGGCTGCCTGTTCGACGGCTATCCCTTCGTGTTCGGCTTTGCCGTCTACGAAAGTTTCGAGGAGCGCTCGGTCGCGGAGTCGGGCGTGGTGCCGATGCCGGGACCGACCGAACAGT
>JAQGLQ010000489.1 GCA_028292785.1 Noviherbaspirillum sp.
GATCTGCTGGGCGATGCAACGCTGAGGATGGCTCGTCCGCTGCTGGCCCTTACACGAGCGGAACTCGAAAGCTTTGCCGAAGCCGAGCATATCGACTTCGTCGAGGATGAATCCAATGCCGATCCGCGATACATGCGCAATGCGTTGCGTCATCGCGTGATGCCTGCCCTGGAGGAATACTTTCCCGGCTTTCATCAGCGTATTGCGCGCACCGCGCAGCACGCGCGAGCCGCGCAGCGCCTTCTCAACGAACTGGCGGCGCAGGACCTCGCCCTCTGTCAGGAGGGCGAATGCATTGCCATCGATGGTCTGCGCCGGCTTGGCCCCGATAGAATCGACAATGTGCTGCGCTTCTGGTTCGCTTCGCGGGGCGTGCGCATGCCGGCGACTTCGTGGCTGACTGAAATGCGCACGCAATTGCTCGATGCCAGAGCGGATGCGCGCATATGTGTCACGCACGCCGACTGCCATATCCGGCGCCATCGCAACTTGATCTTTCTCGTCCCGCGCGATGCGGACGATGTGGCCCGCGTGCCGCCGTTTTCTTTTCGATGGAGAGGAGAAGCGACGATGAGTTTCGCGGCCTACCGGGGCACGCTTCATTTCGACCAAGGGGAAGAGGGCGTCGACCCCGAATGGCTGCGGGGCCAGGATCTGTCGATCCGCTATCGCAGCGGCGGAGAACGCCTGAAACCGGCGCCGAACAGGTCGACGCGCAGCCTCAAGCATCATTACCAGGCCCTGAATATTCCGGCCTGGGATCGGGAACGGTTGCCTGTCGTTACCGCCGGCGGAAAGTTGCTGTTCGCTGCCGGGATCGGAATGGATTGTCGAAATTTCAGCATCGAGGCAGGCGCACGTATCCGCCTGCGTTGGCAGGCCGACAGTCTGTAACGGGCCTGTTACCTCTGTACGAATTTGAGTTGACAGCAAGCCGCTCTTTCCTGCTTGTCTTATTGCATTGCGACATGTACACTAAAGGGTTTGATCCAGCGTCTTTTCCTTCACCAAGCCCTCTTCATCATTCCTTATGGCTTTAATCGTCCACAAATACGGCGGCACTTCGATGGGCTCGACCGAGCGCATCAAGAATGTCGCGAAACGCGTCGCCAAATGGCATGACGCCGGCCATCAGATCGTGGTCGTGCCTTCTGCAATGTCTGGTGAAACCAATCGCCTGATCGGACTGGCGAAGGAGATCATGCCTCAGCCGGACCCGCGCGAACTTGATATGCTGGCGTCCACGGGTGAGCAGGTATCCGTCGCGCTGCTGTCGATGGCGCTGCAGACGATCGGCAAACAGGCTGTGTCCTATGCCGGATGGCAGGTTCCGATCAAGACGGATTCCGCGTTCACGAAGGCACGCATCCAGTCGATCGACGACGCTAAAGTGCGCAGCGATCTGAATGCGGGCAAGATCGTCATCATCACCGGTTTCCAGGGGGTGGACGACCAGGGCAATATCACGACCCTCGGTCGCGGCGGTTCCGATACCTCGGCGGTGGCGGTGGCGGCGGCACTGAAAGCGGCCGAATGCCTGATTTACACTGACGTGGACGGCGTGTACACGACGGACCCGCGCGTGGTCTCCGAAGCGCGGCGCCTGAGAACAGTGACGTTCGAGGAAATGCTGGAGCTCGCATCGCTCGGATCGAAGGTCCTGCAGATCCGCTCGGTCGAATTTGCCGGCAATTACAAAGTGCCTACCCGGGTTTTATCGTCACTGACCGACCCGCTGATGTCGCTTGAAGAAGAAGCCAATTCAGGCACCCTGATTTCGTTTGAGGAAGATACACATATGGAACAAGCCGTCATTTCCGGGATTGCATTCAATCGCGACGAAGCGAAGATCACGGTACTGGGCGTGCCCGACAAGCCCGGCATCGCCTACCAGATTCTCGGCCAGATCTCGGATGCGAACGTCGAAGTCGACATGATCATCCAGAATCAGTCCGTCGAGGGCAAGACCGATTTCACCTTCACCGTCGCTCGCGGCGAATATGCGAAGGCGATGGACGTGCTGAACAAGAGCGTCAAGGAACACATCGGCGCGGCCAGCATTGCCGGCGACGCGAAAGTATCCAAAGTATCGGTGGTCGGCGTCGGCATGCGCAGCCACGTCGGCATCGCTACGCAAATGTTCCGTACCTTGTCGGAAGAGGGCATCAACATCCAGATGATCTCGACATCGGAAATCAAGATTTCCGTGTTGATCGACGAGAAGTACATGGAGCTCGCCGTTCGCGCGCTGCACAAGGCATTCGATCTCGAAAAAGCTTGATCGGCTTTAAGCAGCCTGCATTGTTTCATTGACCAAGTCCGCATGAAACGATATCATGCGGCCTTCGCTGAAGCGGGCAAGTAACACCGCTTTGAGCGTGGAGACGTGGCCGAGTGGTCGAAGGCACTTCCCTGCTAAGGAAGCATATGGGCTTAAACCTGTATCGAGGGTTCGAATCCCTCCGTCTCCGCCAGGAATCAAGGAAACAAGCGGCTTTCGGGCCGCTTTTTCTTTTATACCCATGTTTCAACCCATCTTCGCGATACCGCCAGTCAAAGAAGCTCATCCGGATTGGTAATCTGGTACCAACTGCCGTATTTTTTCAGGCCGTGCATTCTCGATTAGGCCTCAAAGCTCCTATCCCGTATTCATGGGATAGCCCAAACATAAATAATCCGATTAAATACCTCGCAATAGTCTCAGCTGGGACGTTGCAGAAGTCGCGGCCAAACAGCAAAGCCGGCCGATCGTCGATGTTTTCTCATCGGTTGCAGGCTTCTCAAAGTACAAGCTGGCCAAGGCTTTCTTGCGGTGGACACGCAAACATACAGCCGCCGATTTGGCCGTCGAAGAGCGTAGTCAGTGGCAGAATCTTGTTGCGATCGTTAACAAGGCACTAAAGTAAAACGATGGGACGGCGCCGCTGAATTCAAGAGAGAGTTGATTTACCTCTTCAATCAATTACGTCCATGGGCAACGGATCTTAATGTGGAATAGGTTGATGAAAACAAGAACAGCAATAGCATTTGTGGCTACGGTGATTTGGATGATCTTCGTTACATGCGTGCTTTACGCTGACTGGAGCAGATTCCAAGAGCTAGAACTCAACGCGAAAGGCGATTTCCTTGCTGGCTTTATTTCGC
>JAQGLQ010000492.1 GCA_028292785.1 Noviherbaspirillum sp.
CGGTCGCTACGCGTGGCAATGCGGCGGGCGAAGATGCTTGCATGTGGTTTCTCCAGTTCTGCGCGCTGCGGCGCTACGGCGTGTTTTCGAAAATCATGTGTCCCATTGCGGTGTTCGATGCCGGCACATGGTAGAAGCGGTAGATTTCGCGCGCGTCGCGGTCAAGGGCGCCGCGCATGATCAGCCACATGATCATCTCGATGCCTTCGGAGCCGGCGTTGCGCAAGTACTCGATGTGTGGAATGCGCGCGGCCTGTTCCGGCTCGCGCGACAGCAGATCAAGAAAGCGGCGGTCGAATTCGCTGTTGATCAGCCCGGCGCGCGGACCCTGCAGCTGGTGCGACATGCCGCCCGTGCCCCACACCATGACCTTGAGATCCTGGTCGAAGGAATCGATCGCGCGGCGCAGCGCCTTGCCGAGCTCATAGCAGCGGTTGCCGGTCGGCGGCGGATAGGTCACCACGTTGACGGCCAGCGGAATCACCTTGCACGGCCAGGCGTCCGGCTGGCCGAACATCAGCGACAGCGGCACCGTGAGGCCATGGTCCACCGTCATCTTGTTCACGATGGTCATATCGAATTCATCGAGGATGGCGGACTGCGCGAGATGCCAGGCCAGTTCCGGGTGGCCTTCGACCATCGGCACGCGGCGCGGCCCCCAGCCCTCGTCGGCCGGCGCGAATTGCTCGGCGCAGCCGATTGCGAAGGTCGGGATCAGGTCCAGCGAAAAGGACACGCCGTGGTCGTTGTAGACGAGGATCACGACATCAGGCTTCTGCTCGGCGATCCACTGCCTGGAAAACTCGAAACCCTTGAACACCGGCGACCAGTAGGCATCGCCCGACATGCCGTTGTCGAGCGCCGCGCCGACGGCGCCGATATGGGAGGCGGTGACGCCCGCGATGAGCTTGGCCAAGAATCTACTCCTTCGGTGCGGTAAGTGCAGCATGGGGCGAGCGGCCGCCGGACAGCATCATCGCGCGGAATTCCTCGAGCGTGACGCCGGACATCCTGGCGGCCAGCATCTGGAAAGAGTCGCCGTCGACATAGGCGATCTTGCTCAGGAAGTAGATGTTGCCGCCCAGGCTGAGCAGCCGGTTGTAATCGCGCTCCAGCACCGCCTGCCGCTGCTCCGCGGTCAGCGCATATTTCTCCAGGAAGGCGCGCTCGTCGGCCTTGAACTCGCGCCGCTTTTCTTCCTTCATCAGTTCCAGGCACCACATGTTGAGGTGATAACCGCTGCGGCACTGGACTGAATCAAAGACGATGGTGCCAGGGATGTTTCTGTACGATTCGGCATCGTCTGTCATGTGGTTTCCCTTCTCTCCATGCTGCCTGCGTCGATTATGCGCGGCGCGAAGGCAGCCGGTAACATCGCGCGCACTAGCTGTTATAGCGAGTTGATATAGCACCCGCCGGCCTTCCGCTGCGGGAAACCACGGGAGTCGTCAAGGCCATGGATCGTCGCCTCCGCACAATGGATACTTCCAGTGTCGGGATATTGGTCGGCAGCTTGGTTGCTTTGTGCTGGGGGAACTGTTCTAATTTGTTTATCGGAATGCCATTTCGCAAACCATCTCCCATGCCCTCAATCAACCTTCGCCATGTACGCGCGTTTCATTCGGTCGCGACGACGGGCGGCATCCGGCGTTCGGCGGAAGCGCTGTACCGCGCTTCGTCGGCCGTGGCGCGTTCGGTGTCCGTCCTCGAGCAAAGCCTCGGGGTACCGCTGTTCGAGCGCAAGGGACGCGGCATGCTGCTCACCGCCGCCGGCGAAAAGGTGCGCTTGCGCGCGGCGCGCATCGAAGCCGAGCTCAATGAAGTGCGCGACGACGCCGTGCGCATGCTCGGTGGCGGCACGATCGGCGCCATCGATGCCTTGTTCCACCAACCGCGCCTGCGGGCGGCTTCGCTGCTGGCGGAGGTGCATCACATGCCCAGCGTCGCGCGCGCCACCGGCATGTCTCAGCCCGCGGTCAGCAGCGCCATCGCCAAGCTCGAAGCGACATTGAGACGGCCGCTGTTCATGCGCACCGCCTCCGGCATGGTGCCTACGGAGGCCGGTGCGCGCTGGGTAGTGCGCTTCGAGCGCGTGCTGGCTGAACTGCGCCATATCGAAGCCGACATCGCGGCTTTGAACGGCGTGCTCGAAGGCGTGGTCACCGTCGGCGCGCTGCCGCTGGCGCGCACGCTGGTGCTGCCGGTGTCGGTCGCCGCCCTGCTGCGTCGCCATCCCAGGCTGCAGGTGCGTTCACTGGAAAGCCCGTATGAGAACCTGTGCGCGGGCCTGCTGAGCGGCACGATCGACTTCATCGTCGGAGCGCTCAGGCCGCTGCCCAAGGAAGGACTGGCGACCGAGCTGCTATTCGGCGACGACATCGCGCTCATCGCCGGGGCCGCTCATCCGCTCGCCGCCAGGCGCTCGATCGGCTTGCGCGAGCTCGATGAATTTCCCTGGGTGCTGTCGCGCGCGGGCACGCCGCTGCGCCGGTCGTTCGAAGCCTTCTTCGCGCGGCACGGCAGGCCGGCGCCGCAGCCCGCGATCGAAACCGGCGACCTTGCTCTGCTGCGCGGACTGCTGCTGCAAGGCGGCATGCTGACGGCGCTCTCGGCGCATCAGCTGCGCTACGAGATCGAGAACGGCAGCCTGATAGTGCTGCCCCTCGCCATGACGGGAATGAGAAGGGAAATCGGCATCACCACGCGCGCGGGTGCGCATCTGTCGTCCGGCGCGAATGCACTGCTCGATGAAATCCGCCGCGTGGGCACCGAAGTCGCGGCGGCTGAAAGACCCGGACCCGCCACGCGCAAGCCCTGAACCCCTGGCATCACATCTCGGCGGTGACGACGCGCAGGTGCCGCACCAGCGCCTGCACGCCGATCGAGGGCAAGGCATCCGCGCGCATGTGAATGCCCACCGGCAGCACGCTCCTGTCGATGTTGATCGGCAATACCGTGAGCAGGCCGGCCGATTCTTCGATGCGGCTCTGGCGGCGCGAGATCAGCGCAACCCGGTCGCTCTCCATCAGCAGCGCGCGCACTGTCAGCAGAGTGTCGGACTCGATCGGGTTGGCGCCGAGCCGCAGCCCGGCCGCGGCGATGACATCGTCAAAGCAGTGGCGCGCCGGCGTGCCGTTGCGCGGCACCACCCATTGGGCGCCGGCCAGGTCGGCCAGCGAAAGATTCTTCTTCGCAGCCAGCGCATGGTCCTTGCGCACCACCACCGACAGCATGTCCTGGAACAGATAGTCCTGCACGACTTCGCTGAGCGCCGGGTGGTTCAGGCCGCCGACGATCATGTCGATGTCGCCGCACAGCAGTCCGCTGATCAGCGTCTGGTAGGTGCCTTCGACCACGGCCACCTGCAGTTTCGGATGCTCGCGCAGCAACAGGTTGATGGCGCGAGGCATCAGCAGCGAGCCGGCGAGCGGCAGCGTGCCGACCACCACGCGGCCGGTGATCACGCCGAGCCGCGCGGCGATGTCGCTGCCGGCGGCGGCGATCTCCGAGAATGCCAGCCGCGCGCGCCGCAGCACGATCTCGCCCGAGGGGGTGGGGATCATGCCGCGCGTGGTGCGCACGAACAGCGCTTCGCCGACCAGTCTTTCGAGATCGCGCAGCGCCTGGGTCACCGCGGGCTGTGACAGGTCCAGGTACTGGGCCGCGCCGGTTTCGGTCTGATGGTCAGCGATGCCGATCAGCGCCGACAGTTGACGATGCGTGACCTTGCCGCTGAATCCGGTGGGATGCCTGCCGACGCCTTCGCGCGCGAGCAGTTCCTTTTCGACGGCGTCGAGATGGGCAAGCGCCCGGCAGACCCGCGCGCTCAGGATTTGCCCGAACTCGGTAGGGATCATGCCGCGCCGCGTGCG
>JAQGLQ010000516.1 GCA_028292785.1 Noviherbaspirillum sp.
GCTGCAGCTTGGCGACCTCGGGTTCGATGGACTTCACGCCGCCGGACATGAACAGCGGCAGCATGGCCTGCAGGTCGGCTCCCGCGGAGAAGGCGCCGCCCTCCGCCGCATCGGCATTCCAGATCACCAGGCCCTTGAAGTTCTTCTCGGCTTCCGAGACCGCTTTCGCAAGACCCGCGATGACTCCCGGTCCGATCACATGCATCTTGGTCTTCAGCGAGAGGATCAGCACGTCATCGTTCTGATGCCAGATGCGCACGGATTCGTCTTCGAAAAAGGTAACGCCGGCGGCTCTGCCGTCGGCCGCGCCCTCGCCCAGCAAAGGCGCGCGAAAGACCTGGCGCCGGTAGACGGGCAGCATCGAACGTTGCACATAGGCCTTCTTCGCAGGGGACCAGGAGCCCTGCGCGGTATGCACGCCGGCATTCTCCTCGACCGGCCCATCGAACACCCATCCGGGCAGCGGCGCAGTGCTGAGCGCCTTGCCCGCATCGATGTCTTCCTTCACCCACGCCGCGACCTGCCGCCATCCTGCCACCTGCCAGGTTTCGAAAGGGCCGGTGCTCCAGCCGAAACCCCAGCGCATGGCGAAGTCGACATCGCGCGCATTGTCGGCGATCGATTCCAGGTGCACCGCGATGTAGTGGAATACATCGCGGAAGATCGCCCACAGGAATTGCGCCTGCGGGTTGCTCGATTCGCGCAGTGCTTTCATGCGCCGGACCGGGTCCTTCTCTTTCAGGATGCGGCCGACGAAGTCATCCGCCGTCTTCCCGCCGGGGACATAGTCGCCGGTCGCGGCGTCGAAGCGCAGGATGTCCTTGCCCACTTTCTTGTAGAAGCCCGCGCCGCTCTTCTGGCCGAGCGCGCCGGCGCCGACCAGTTTGGCCAGTACCTCGGGCGTCTTGAAGATGGCGGCGAACGGATCGTCCGGCAGATGGTCCTGCATCGTCTTGATGACGTGACCCATCGTATCGAGGCCGACCACATCCGCGGTGCGGAAGGTGCCCGACTTGGCGCGGCCGAGCTTGGCGCCGGTGAGGTCGTCCACCACGTCGTAGGTCAAGCCGAATCTCTCGGCTTCATGCATGGTCGCGAGCATGCCGAACACGCCGACGCGGTTGGCGATGAAGTTCGGCGTATCCTTGGCGCGCACCACGCCCTTGCCGAGCGTCGTTGTCAGGAAGACTTCCAGCTGATCGAGGATTTCCGGGCGTGTCGAGGCCGTGGGAATCAGTTCGACCAGATGCATATAGCGCGGCGGATTGAAGAAGTGCACGCCACAGAAGCGCGCCTTCAGTTCGGGGTCGAAGCCCTCCGACAATTCGGTGATCGAAAGTCCCGAGGTATTGGAGGCGAAGATCGCATTCGGCCCGATGTGCGGCGCGACTTTCTTGTAGAGGTCATGCTTCCAGTCCATGCGCTCGGCGATCGCTTCGATGATCAGGTCGCAATCCTTCAATGCATCCAGACCGTCTTCATAATTCGCGACTTCGATCTGCGCCGCATCGTCCTTGTTCGCCAGCGGCGCCGGATTGAGCTTCTTCAGGTTTTCGATAGCGCGCAGCACCACGCCGTTCTTCGGGCCTTCCTTGGCGGGCAGGTCGAACAGGACGACCGGCACCCTGGCGTTCAGGCAGTGAGCGGCGATCTGCGCACCCATTACCCCGGCGCCGAGGACGGCGACCTTTTTAACGATGAAATTCGACATGGCGTTGGATCCTTTGAAATTGATTCATGTGCGGCCGCGTTGCTTCGCTTTCAGAACAGATCGGCGTCGAGCGCAGTGAGGTTTGCGGCGCCCGACCGTGCCTGACGTATCAGCATCGCGGTTTCCGGCAAGAGGCGCGCGAAATAGAACCTCGCGGTCGCCAGTTTAGCCGTGTAGAACTTGTCGCCGGAATTCTGTTTTTCCAGCGCGACCTTCGCCATGCGTGCGAACAGATAGGCAAACACCAGATGACCGGCCACGCGCAGATACGGTACGGCGGCCGCGCCGACCTCGTCTTGATTCTGCAGGGCCTTCATGCCGATTTCCATGGTCAGCTTGGTGAACTTCTCGCCGATATCCGCCAACGGCGTGATGAATTCCGACATCGTTTCATCGAGTCCGTTTTCCTCGACGAACGCCTGCACCTGCGCCCCGAACTTACGCAACTTCGCGCCGCTATCCATCAACACCTTGCGGCCCAGCAGATCCAGCGACTGGATGGTATTGGTGCCTTCGTAAATCATATTGATGCGCGCGTCCCGGACATACTGTTCCATGCCCCATTCCGCGATGTAACCATGACCACCGAAGACCTGCATCGCTTCGGAAACGGCGATCCAGCCATTATCGGTCAGGAAGGCCTTGATGATGGGCGTGAGCAGCGCCACCTGGTCGGCGGCGTCCTTGCGCACTTGTTCGTCGGGGTGATAAGCCTCCCTGTCGATCTGCAAGGCGAGATAGGCGCTGAACGCCCGCCCGCCCTCGGCAAAGGCGCGCGCGGTCAACAGCATGCGGCGCACATCGGGATGAACGATGATGGGATCGGCCGGCTTGTCGGGCGCCTTCACACCCGTAAGACTGCGCATCTGCAGGCGGTCCTTCGCATACGCGGCCGCATTCTGGTACGCGACTTCGGTCAAGCCGAGCGATTGGCCGCCGACGCCGAGGCGCGCGGCATTCATCATCACGAACATGGCGTTCAAGCCCTTATTGTGCTGGCCGATCAGCCATGCGCGCGCACCGTCCATATTCATCTGGCAGGTCGCATTGCCGTGAATGCCCATCTTTTCTTCGATCGCGCCCACGAATATCTGGTTTCGTTCGCCCGGCGCACCATCCGCGCCGGGAATGAACTTGGGCACCAGGAACAGCGAGATGCCCCTGGTGCCCGGCGGGGCGTCGGGCAGGCGGGCGAGCACCAGATGAATGATATTGGCCGCCATGTCGTGCTCGCCGGCGGAGATGAAGATCTTGCTGCCCGTGATTTTGTACGAACCGTCGGCCAGCGGCTCCGCCTTCGAACGCAGCAGGCCCAGGTCAGTGCCGCAATGCGGTTCGGTCAGGCACATGGTGCCGGTCCATTCGCCGGACACCAGCTTAGGCAGATACAACGCCTTCTGCTCGGGCGTGCCGTGCTCGTGCAGCGCTTCATAAGCGCCATGCGACAGGCCGGGATACATGGTCCATGCCTGATTGGCAGAATTGAGCATTTCATAGAAGGCATTGTTCAGTACCAGGGGCAGGCCCTGCCCGCCGTATTCGACATCGCACGACAGCGAAGGCCAGCCCGCTTCAACATAGCGTTGATATGCTTCCTTGAAGCCCTTCGGCGTCCGCACCGCACGGGTTTCCTTGTCGAGATGGCAGCCCTCGCGGTCGCCGCTGCGATTCAGCGGAAATACCACCTCGGACGCGAACCTGCCTCCCTCCTCGAGCACCTGATTCATGATGTCGGCATCGACTTCCGCATACCGCGGCATCTGCTTCAACTCATCCTGCGCATTCAACAGCTCGTGCAGCACGAATTGCATGTCCCGCAGCGGGGCGGCGTATTGACCCATGATGTCCTCCTGACCTGAACTGATTAATTAGCTAAGACGCTGCTTTTCGCGCGGCCGATTTACGATCCGGCCTTGGGTCCACCCTGCAGATTTCTTCCGGCCCCGCACCGCGATAGTTTTGAATCAATCTTTCGAAACCTGTCTCGGCGCGATGCACGCTGCCAGGCACCTTTAGAAACCGCGCATCATGATGCAGGGCGAGTATGAGTCCGAACATTTCATAGACCAGCTGGGCCGGATCGGTATCGGGCCGCAAATGCCCCGCTTCGATGGTTTGTTCCACGCAACGGCGCAAGGCGCCCTGCCACGTGCGCACCATGCCGGCAAGCTGTTCGCGGACGGCTCCGGGCCGGTCGTCGTATTCCACGGCGCCGCTGATATAGATGCAGCCGGACGCGATTTCCACGGAGACGCGCTTTACCCATAGTCTGAATAGCGCCTGCAGTCGCGGCAAGCCGCGCGGTTCCCTGGTGCTCGGATAAAACACTTCCTGCTCGAAGTGATGGTGATAAAGCTTGATGACTTCGATCTGCAGGTCGTCGCGTGAACCGAAGTGCGCGAAGACACCGGATTTGCTCATGTTCATTTTTTCGGCGAGCAGGCCGATCGTCAATCCTTCAAGTCCGTCGCGGCTCGCCAGATCGAGCGCAGCATCAAGGATTGCCGCTCGCGTAAGCTCCCCTTTGCGCATGCCTTTCGATGTTGATTTGGTGACGTTGTTACCCACGGATTCCCCGTTGCAAGGTTCTGAAGCAGGACAAAAGACGAAGCGAACGCTCGTACTATTATCTACCGACGCAGAAAAGTCAAACGGGAACGAAAGAGAGGTTGACCGGAAGCGCCGACCCCGGTCAGGAGCTGGATTTATCGATCAGGCGCCGGTCGCGTTTGGTGGGCCGGCCTTTGAGGACGGAACTCGGCTCGCGAAAGAATTTCCTTTGCTCAGCCAGCTGCTGCCGTTTCGCAACGCTTTTTTCGGTTTCGATATACAGCATCTGCGCGATGGCCGCCGAACCGCGCTTCTCGGCGGTATCCTGCACCACCACTTCCCATTCGGTCGAGCCGTTGTCGATCTGCAGTGTGTCGCCAATCTTTGCGGCACGGGCCGGCTTGACGCGGTCGCCGTTCAGCCGCACCTTACCGCTGTCCACCGCATCGGTAGCCAGTGAACGGGTCTTGAAAAAGCGTGCGGCCCAAAGCCATTTATCGATACGTACGGGTTCACTCATAGGCTGATTGTATGCGCTGAGCGCGGATTCCGCTTTTGATGGATGCCAACAATGGTTCGGCGCCCGGTTCAATGCACCGTCGGCGGCTGGGTCGTATCGTCGATGTCCTTTGCTTCGTCGGAGACGGAGATGCCGAGGATCGCTTCCTCGAACCAGCGCTGGACCTGCTGCAGATGCCTGCGCTCTTCATTGAGCGCGGTATCGAAGTCGGTGACGAGAGCGTTTTGCCCGTTATCCTCGGCCAGCGCGATCAGCATTTCCCAGCCGTTCTGATCGACCATTTCGGCCACCAGGATGGCATGCAGCGATTGCGCAAGCGTGGTGCGCGGATCGGTAACGACTTGCATCAGGCCCTGCGACTCGACACCGGTGACGTCCGCGCATGGCGTCTGGGCGGTCGGATCTCCGCCCATCGATGCGATCGCATCGGCGAGAATCGAGAAATGCCTGGCTTCGTCGTTTCTGATTTGCAGCAACTCGTCGCGCGTCATGCCGGGAGTGCCCTCCTGTGTCGCGTCGAACTTGGTGATCAAAGCGTCGTACAGGCGCGTGCCGGTACGTTCGAAGGCGAGCCGTTCCCCGAGTTTGTCGAGTAAAACTTCCGGACGATCGCCGACCAGCTTGGCGGCGCCGATGGTGACGGCTCCTTTCAGCGTGCCGGGAATCGGCACCGAGCCGATCGGTCCGAGTTCGCGATATAGGCGCTGCGCAATTCCGTCAACGCGGAATCATCGCCCCGGGGTTCCGGCGGCGTCGTTCCGGCGGCCTTGATCAGCTCGCTTGCGTCGAAGGGCGACATCTGAATGCCGGTTCGATTCAGGCCGATTTGCGTTTCCTCTTTCATTGCTGTTCCTTCATATCGATAGATAGGCAATTCCCGACGATGCGAAAAGCATCCCGCCTCGTCGCCTGATCTCATATCGCAACCGCGACCTTTCGGTTCAGCTCCGTTCCCGGAGCCCATACATAGCCGGCGGCTACCGTTTCGCTGGGTGAACCCTGGGCATTCAGCGTTGCCCGGTATGCGATCGATTCCTGGCTTTCATCGCGCTTGTCGACGAATTGCGTTCTGTTGGTACGCAGATTCACTTCATTCGCCAGCACCTGCCGCACAAAGTCGCGATGACTTTCGAACTTGATAGGTTCCGGCAAGTCACCGGAGAACACCTTCGCCG
Organism: Noviherbaspirillum sp.; assembly: GCA_028292785.1. Next base: position 5,957 of record JAQGLQ010000516.1, read on the forward strand.
GATCGCGCTTTTCATATTGCTTGAACAGTTCCACCACGTAATTGAAATGGCCGATTTCATAATCGAGGAAGCGCTCCCAGATCGCCTTTACGCGCGGATTGGTCTCCTGTTCGACGCAACCGTAGTAGTTGTAGACTTCGTTTGCCTCATGCAGCAGCCACTGCTCCAGCACGGTTTCAGTCGGATCGAGAAGCGACTCATACTGCGTCACATGCTGTTCTTCGATCGATGCGATCTCCGCATACAGCTGACGCGCGGCGGG
>JAQGLQ010000529.1 GCA_028292785.1 Noviherbaspirillum sp.
TGGATCTCGATATGGCGCGGCCTGGTGAGGTATTTTTCGAGCAGCAGCCTGTTGTCGCCGAAGCTGGCGCTCGCTTCGCGCCGGCAGGAGTCCAGCGCGGCCTTGAAGTCGGCGCTGCGTTCGACCACCCGCATGCCTTTGCCGCCGCCGCCGGCGCTCGCCTTGAGCAGCACCGGATAGCCGATGCGGTCGGCCTGTTCCTGCAGAAAATCCGGGTCCTGAGTGTCGCCGTGATAACCGGGCACCAGCGGCACACCGGCTTGTTCCATCAGGGTCTTGGCGGCGGACTTGGAGCCCATGGCGCGGATCGCCGAAGCCGGCGGGCCGATGAATACCAGGCCGGCTGTTGCGCAGGCTTCGGCGAAACCGGCATTCTCGGAGAGGAAGCCGTAGCCGGGATGAATCGCCTGGGCGCCGCTGGCGAGCGCGGCTTCAATGATCCTGTCCCCGCGCAGATAGCTGTCGTTCGCCGGCGCCGGTCCGATCGGCATGGCTTCATCGCAGGCCGCCACATGGCGGGCGCCGGCGTCCGCTTCCGAATACACCGCGACCGTTCCGATGCCCATGCGGCGCGCGGTCGAGGCGACGCGGCAGGCGATCTCGCCGCGATTGGCTATCAGGATTTTCGTGAACACGATGTCGTTCCTGCTGAACGCGATTGCCGTGGTTCGCGGTTCGCTACTCCGCGACCTCGCACCTGGCGTCATGCATTGCATGCCTTGTGCTCAGCCCCAGCTTGTCGAGCAATGCCCGGTCCGCGTCCGCTTCCGGATTGCCGGTGGTGAGCAGCTTGTCGCCGTAAAAGATCGAATTCGCGCCGGCGAGGAAGCACAGCGCCTGGATCGCTTCGCCCAGCTCGCGCCGCCCGGCCGACAGCCGCACCCGCGCTTTGGGCATGGTGATGCGGGCGACCGCGATGGTGCGCACGAATTCCAGCGGATCGAGCGCTTCGGTGCCATGCAGTGGCGTGCCCTTGACCTGGACCAGGTTATTGACCGGCACCGATTCCGGATACGGGTCGAGATTGGCCAGCTGCGCCACCAGGCCGGCGCGCTGCAGCCGCGACTCGCCCATGCCGACGATGCCGCCGGAGCAGACCTTGATGCCGGCATTGCGCACCCGGCCGAGGGTATCGATGCGGTTCTGATAGTCGCGCGTGGTGATGATGTTTCCGTAATATTCCGGCGCGGTGTCGAGGTTGTGATTGTAATAATCGAGCCCGGCGTCCTTGAGCCGCTGCGCCTGTCCTTCGCCCAGCATGCCAAGCGTGGCGCAGGTCTCCAGTCCGAGCGCCTTCACCTCGCGCACCATTTCCTCCACATGCTCGAGGTCGCGGTCCTTCGGCTCGCGCCATGCCGCGCCCATGCAGAAGCGCGTCGCGCCCTGCGACTTCGCCTCGCGGGCGGCGTCGAGCACGGTGTCGAGCGGCAGGATCTTCTGCGCGGTGACGCCGGTGTCGTAGCGCGCCGCCTGCGGACAGTAGCCGCAATCCTCGGGACAGCCGCCGGTCTTGATCGACAGCAGGGTCGCAAGCTCGACTTCGGACGGGTTGAAGTTCTCGCGATGCACCTGCTGCGCGCGATACATCAGATCGTTGAATGGCAGGTTGAACAGCGCGAGCACTTCCTCGACCTGCCAGGCGCCGGGCGCGGGAGCGTCGGCAGCCTTGGCGGGAGACGGGAAAAACGAAATCGGTTGCGACGACATAAAGCTTCCTTCGAATCAGAGTCAAACGGCGGGTTTGCCCGGCCAGCCCGGCAAACCGGAAAAATCGAGATGGGCGGCCGCCGCCGACGGCAGCGGCGCCGGCAGCCGCGGCACCGAGCCCAGCAGCGGCGCGGCCAGACGCTCGGTCAGCGCGGTGATGTTATCCATCGGATAACGCATTTCAAGGTCGATGACATTGGCGACCCACCCTGCCAGCTCCAGGCCGCGCGCGGCGATCGCATCGGCGGTCAGCAAGGCATGGTTGATGCAGCCGAGCCGCAATCCCACCACCAGCACCACGGGCAGCGCCAGCCGCTGCGCCAGATCGGCGGTATCGTGTCGATCCGACAATGGAACGCGAAACCCGCCCACGCCCTCGACCACCACCGCATCGGCCATCCCGGACACGCGATCATAACAGGAGAGGATATGGTCGAGTTCGATGACCACGCCTTCCTGCGCGGCCACGATGTGCGGCGCGGCAGGCGCGCGCAACAGGTAAGGCGTGGCGAGCTGCGGCGGCAGCGCGACATTGGCGGCGGCGGCGATGCGGTCGGCATCATCGTTATGCCAGGCGCCGTCGTCGCGCAGCTCGGCGCCGGCGGCGATCGGCTTCATGCCGGCGGCGCGCACTCCCTGCTGCGCCAGCGCATATAGCATCGCGCTCGAGATCAGCGTCTTGCCGATTTCAGTGTCGGTGCCGGTGACGAAATATCCGATGCCGGGGTTCATGTCAGTGTTTCCTCCAGTGCGTTCAGGGAATCGGCGAGCCGCGCCACCTCCTGCGGCGTGTGCGCCGCCGACAAGGTCACGCGCAGCCGCGCGGTATCGGGCGGCACCGTGGGCGGCCGGATCGCCGGAATCCACAGGCCCTGTTCATACAAGGCCGCGGCCACCCGCATGGCTTCGTCATTGCGGCCGATCAGCACCGGCTGGATCGCGGTTGGCGATGGCAGCAGGCGCCAGCGTTTCAGCCTGAGCTGTTCCTGCAATTGCTTTATCAGCGCCTGCAGGTGGGCGCGGCGCGCAGCGCCTTCTTCGCCGCCGATCAGCGCGATGCCGGTCAGCAGCGCATGCGCCAGCGCCGGCGCGGCCGCGGTGGTGTAGATATACGAACGGGCGCGCTGCACCAGCCAATCGACCACGGTGGCATGCGCGGCGACGAAGGCGCCGCTCACGCCGGCCGCCTTGCCCAGCGTGCCCATGTACACGATGTAAGGCGAGCGCAGCCGGAAATGTTCCAGCGCGCCGCGGCCGTGTTCGCCGAGCACGCCGAAACCATGCGCATCGTCGACCACCAGCCAGGCGCCGTAGCGCTCGCACAACTCGAGCATGCGCGGCAGCGGCGCGAGGTTGCCATCCATGCTGAACACGCTGTCGGTGACCACGACCTTGTGCCTGGCTTCGCTGCCGGCCAGCATGCTTTCCAGCGCGGCGACGTCACCGTGGGGATAGACCAGCACCGCGCCGCGCGCCAGGCGCGCGCCATCGATCAGCGAAGCATGATTGAGCGACTCGGAAAAAATCTCGGCGCCTTTTCCGCCCAGCGCGGTGAGCACCGCCAGGTTGGCCATGTAACCGGTCGAGAAATACAGCGCGTCGGCCGACTCGAGATGCGGCGACAGGAAATCGGCCAGTTGCTCTTCTAGCAGCGCATGCGCGCGCGAATGGCCGCTGATGAGATGCGATGCGCCGCTGCCGGCGCCATACAATCCGGCGCCCTCGCGCAGCGCATCGACGATGCGGGGATGCGCCGCCAGACCGAGATAATCGTTGCTGCAGAATGCCAGCATCGGCCGTCCGTCCACCTGCACGCGCGGTGCGCAGGGCGTGTCCAGGATGCGGCGCCGGCGGCGCAGGCTGTGCCTGTCGAGCTGTTCCAGTTCGCGTTCGAGCGCATCGAGCAATTCCATGTTCATGCTCCGATCACCTGCTCGAACACTGCCCGCGTGCGCGCCGCGAGCCCATCGATTTCCTCATCGTCGACGATGTATGGCGGCATCAGGTACACCGTGCGGCCGATGGGGCGCAGCAGCAATTCATGCTCGAGCGCCGCGGTGAAAAAGCGGCGCGCGAAAGTCGCGGCCGCGTGCGGATCGTCGACTTCCGCGTCGAACGCCCAGATCATGCCGCGCTGACGGAAGTGCCGCACCCTCGGATGATCCGCCAGCGGCGCCAGCGCGGCCGTCATGCGCTGTGCGCGCAGCCGGTTGCGGTTCAGCACATCGTCCTCTTCGAAGATCGCCAGCGTCGCCAGCGCCGCGCGGCAGGCCAGCGGATTGCCGGTATAGGAATGCGAGTGCAGAAAGCCGCGCGTCACATCGGCATCGTAGAACGCCTGGTATATCGCGTCGCGCGTCATCACGAGAGACAGCGGCAGATAACCGCCGCTGATGCCTTTCGACAGGCAGATGAAATCGGGCCAGATGCCCGCCTGTTCGCAGGCGAAGAAGCTGCCGGTGCGGCCGCAGCCGACCGCGATTTCATCGGCGATCAGGTGCACGCCGTGACGGTCGCACAAGGCGCGCACCTCTGCCAGATACACCGGATCGTGCATCGCCATGCCGGCCGCGCATTGCACCAGCGGCTCGACGATGACGGCGGCGATGCGGCCGGCGCGATCCTGCAGCAGCGCGTCCAGCTCGCGCGCGGCGCGGTGCGCCACGTCGGCGGCGGATTCGCCCTCCTGCGCACCGCGCGCATCCGGCGTCGCCACCACATGCGCATTGCGCAGCAGCGGGCCGTAGGCATCGCGAAACAGCGGCACGTCGGTGACCTGCAGCGCGCCCACGGTTTCGCCGTGGTAGCCGCCCTTGAGGC
>JAQGLQ010000066.1 GCA_028292785.1 Noviherbaspirillum sp.
GTGAGCCGCCAGCATATCGAGAAGGCGCGCGAGCTTGGCATGGACACGGTCGGCTTCCTGATGATGAGCCACATGACCAGCCCGCGTGAGCTGGCGCAGCAGGCCAGGCTGATGGAGAGCTATGGCGCCACCTGCGTGTACGTGGTCGATTCCGGCGGCGCCCTGAACATGAACGATGTGCGCGACCGCTTCCGCGCTTTCAAGGATGTACTGAAGCCGGAGACCGAGACCGGCATGCATGCGCATCACAACCTGAGCCTGGGCGTGGCCAATTCGATCGTCGCGGTGGAGCAGGGCTGCGACCGCATCGATGCCAGCCTGGCCGGCATGGGCGCGGGCGCCGGCAATGCGCCGCTCGAAGCGTTCATTGCCGCGGCCGACCGCATGGGCTGGAATCACGGGACCGACCTGTACAAACTGATGGATGCCGCCGACGATATCGTGCGGCCCTTGCAGGATCGGCCGGTGCGCGTGGACCGCGAAACGCTGGCGCTCGGTTACGCCGGCGTCTATTCGAGCTTCTTGCGCCACAGTGAAGCGGCAGCCGCCAAGTATGGCTTGAAGACGGTCGATATCCTGGTCGAACTGGGCCGGCGGCGCATGGTAGGCGGCCAGGAAGACATGATCGTCGACGTCGCACTCGATCTGCTCAACAATGCCAAACTACAGAAGTCTGTCGAGTGAAATCGGACCGGTAACGCACTGGCATTCCATTCAACAGCATTCGTAGCTGTCTTCTTCCGCAAGCGCTTCCAGCATCCATGCCGGAGGAATATCGTCGTCAACGACTTCCTGAAGAGGCTTGAAGACTTTAAAGGTATGCAGCTTGTCGTGATGCGCCTTCTCGTCCGCCGTCCAGAAGGCAACCACGGTTTCCAGCGGCGGGCATCCCGGGACGACGCAGGCGACTTCCGTGACGAGAACCACCGCGTCTTCCGCAAGACCGAACCGCTGGCGCGTGGAGTCCTTCACTCGCTCCATGGACTGAAGGAATTCCGGACTCTTTCTGGGCGAACCGAGCATTGTCGTCCTTCTATCAAAAAGCGTTGGCGAGCCTTGCAGCCGCCGACGCCTGCATGCGATCTATTGCGCCGCTCAGCCCTTCGCGTGCTTAGGTTCGCGTTTTGTCCCCTGCCAGTCCCCATACAGTGTATCGATGAACCCGGAATTATCCAGGTCCCGCAGGTAGTGCATATCCCATAAGGCGATCGGGTCCATGTCGTGCGCTTCGGGATACTGCATGCAGGCGAGCTCATACGCATTGGCGATACCGATAAGATCGGGATAAGGCTTGGCAGGCATTCTCGACAGTCTCTCCGCTTTCACCCCGCCCCACTCGGGCATGCGCCGGGTAAGGTCCTGCAGTATTTCCTCCGTCTCTCCCACCCTCGTCTTGGCGAAATGAATGCCGAGCACCATGGCCTTCACCAGGCGCTCGCCAAGACGATCGATTTCCTTCAGTTTGGTCAATGTGCTGGTGATCGTCGGTCCACTGATCATCGGCAACGGCGCCGGGATATACACATGGCATCCGAATTTTTCGTATTCCGATGTGCGGCTGACGAAGGTGGCATCGATCGTTCCTTCCATCATGGCCTGCAGCTGTTTTTTCGGATACTCCCTGGCCGCTGCCTCCGACAGGTTCACCCATTCGACTTCGGACGGATCCACTCCTTCACGCTTCAGATAAAGCATATTGTTGCCGCGCGTGTGGTTATAGCTTCCATCCGAGCACGTGACCGGTACGTCGCCGATGCGCAAGCCGCGCAGATCGGCGAGAGAAGAAATCGGACGGCGCGACACCACGCGCGAATGCATGACATTGTCCGGCGAGGCGATCGATACGATAGAAGAGCCGCGTGCAATCAAGGCATAGGGCGAGATATGGTTACCGGAAATGAAATCGATTTCGCCGCTGAGAAGCGCTTCTTCCGCGGCGGACGAGTTTTCGCAATACGTGAAGTGAATTTTCTCGATCCCGACCTGCTGCAAAATGCCGCTTTCCTGTAACAGGAACCACAATGAAAAATGTCGGGGCGACCGAAAAACTCCGCGCACTTCTATATTCTTATAATCAGACATGCTTATCTCCTCTTTGATTATTATTTAAGTAATTCCTTGCTGATCTGTTGCGCCTTGATTTTCGCGCCTAGCGCTTCCTCGTTCGACATTGCCAGATATTGCCCGATGCGCTGTGGATTCACCGCCAGGTCCGGAGCCCCCGGCTTGACATCGACGCGCCTGCTATTGAACCTGGCAACTTCCGCCAGGCGGGTCTGGGTCTTTTTGCTGAGCAGCCAGTTGATATACACCTTCGCGGCATTCGGATGCGGCGCCTTGTTCATCAGGATCACCGCGTCGCCTCCCAATGCGTCATCTGCCGATACGGTCTTGAGTTGTTTACCCAAGCCCTGCTGCTGAAACTGCACGATCGTATCGTCGGTACCCATGCCCAGCGCAATCGGATACTGCTTGCGCACCAGCCATTCCGCCATTTGCCGCTTGCTGTCGGAGATCACCACATTCTGTTTGGACAGCAGGTCGCGCGCGAACTGGTCGCCGTATTTCATGATCAAGGCCGCCAGCATCTGGTTACCCGACCCGCCGGTGCGCGGATCCTGCATGACGATCTTGCCTTTCCAGCGCGGATCGAGAAGATGCTGGCTGGAGCCGAAGTCCTTTTCCGGAATGACGTCACGGTCCACGGTGACCCCGCCGAACAAGGAGCTGGAAAAATGCAGGACATACTGCCGCTCCTTGTCTCCGAACAGGCTATCGATGCCGCCTATCCAGTGGCTTTCGTTCGTTACTTCCGGCTGCGCCAGCAAGGGCTTGATCGGGTCCAGCAAGCCATCGGATTTCCATTGGTAGGTCATGGCATCGGTGCCACCGACGCGCAAGTCCCAGTTGTACTGTCCCACCTCGCGCTCCTTCTGCACGCGCGAACCGAAGTCGCGCAGGTTGCCCGAGTGATACGCGACCTTGATGCCGGGATAATCCTTTTCAAACTCGGTCAACACCTGCCGGAGCACTTCACTAGAGGAGGCGGAGACGACGACGGTCCCCTCCTTTTTCGCGGCGGCTACCGTTTGCTCCCAATCGGAAGCATGAACGACGGGGCTAACGGATACCGCTGCAGTTACTAAAAAGCCGGCAAACCAGTTCCAGTGCTTCGACATATGGGTGTCTCCTTTGTTTTTTATTAGATTCCATCTGGGTCGCTACTTGTGTGGCCGAATCGGTGTGGGTTAGGGATAGGGGTAGGGGTAGTAAGCTTGGCGGGTGGCACCGATCAGGAGGCAATCG
>JAQGLQ010000556.1 GCA_028292785.1 Noviherbaspirillum sp.
GCACCCTGAGCTGCACATCGAGCCGGTCGCCGAGGAATTCCTGGCCGAGCACGGTGGCGGGCCATGCGTGGCCGGATTGCGGCGGCTCGGCATGCATTACCAGGTGTTCGGGTCGGATGGATGCCGACAGCCGCGTGCGGTCGGCATACGGGCGCGCCACCAGCGCTTCCAGCGGGCCGCAGGCGGTGTCCAGCCGGTACATGCCGAGTTCCGTCTTGCCTTCGATGACGCAGTCGATGAAATTCATGGTGCCGACGAAATCGGCGACGAAGCGGCTGGCCGGCCGGCCGTAGACTTCGCGCGGCGCGTCGATCTGCACGATCTTCCCGGCGCTCATCACGGCGATCCGGTCGGACATTGCCATCGCCTCGTTCTGGTCGTGCGTGACATAGATCATCGTGATGCCCAGCTCGCGCTGCAGCCGCTTCAGTTCGGAACGCATGCGTTCGCGCAGCTTGACGTCGAGGTTGGAAAGCGGCTCGTCGAGCAGCAGCAGCTGCGGCTCGTTCACCAGCGCGCGCGCCAAGGCTAGCCGCTGTTGCTGGCCACCGCTCAGTTGGGTCGCGTTGCGGTTTTCGAATCCGCCCAGTCCGACGACGTTGAGTATCCGCATCACCCGTTCGGCGACCTGGCTCTTGCTGTACTTCTTTTCCACTTCCAGCGGAAAAGCGGTGTTCTTGAATACCGTCATATGCGGCCAGATCGCATAGGACTGAAACACCATTCCGAGCTGCCGGTCGTTGGCGGGAATGAAAATGCGGTCGCGCGACGCATAGACGATGTGACCCGAATACACGATGACGCCGGCGTCGGCCTTTTCCAGGCCGGCGATGGTACGCAGCGTGGTGGTCTTGCCGCAACCAGACGGGCCCAGCATGGTGAAGAACTCGCCCTGGGCCACGGTGAACGAAATGTTGTCGATCACGCGCGTGCGCCGGTCTCCATCGGTGACGTAATCCTTGAGCAGACCCTTGACCTCGAGGATCGCCCGCCCCGCAGAAGGGGCGCTGCCCGGGACTGCCTGCAGCGTTGTCACGCTCTTGCCTCCGCCGTTTCATCCTGACTGAAGAATTCCAGCACCATTTGATTGAAGCGGTCCGACTCGTCGTTCTGCGCCTGATGGCCGGAGTTCTCCAGCTTGACGATCCTGACGTTGGGCAGCGCCTGCCGCAGATCGTCGGCCAGTTCGGCTGGCGCGAACGAATCCTTGGCTCCCCATACCAGCAGCATCGGGATGGTCATCTTGGGCAGCCTGTGGCGCAGATCGAAACGCTGCTGCTCGTTGGGATTGGTCTTGAGCGACTTGCGGTATTCGTTCTGCGACTTGCGCGCATAGTCGTGGCCGGGAAGCGTGGCGATCTTCATGCGACTGGCGATCAGGTCGTCGGTGATCTTCGAGGTGTCGTTGACGATCACTTTCATGAAGTTGCGCATACCTTCCGGCGTGCCGTCGAAAGCTTCCAGCATCTTGACGCCGCCCATCTGGTCGGGCTTGCGGTCCAGGCCCATGGCCGACGCCAGGCTGCCGCTGCTGACCATCGCGAGCCGGCGCACGCGTGGGGGATGATCGACCATATATTTGGCCGCGATGTAGGCGCCACGCGAATTGCCGCACAAGAAAATCCGGTCGAGGCACATCACGTCGAGGAAGCCGGCGAGATGGTCGACGCTGGCCTGGTCGGAGTACACGATATTTACCGGCTTGTCGGTGTAGCCGAAGCCCAGCGTGTCGATTGCGTAAACGTGGTAGTGCTTGGCGAGGGCCGGAATGGTCTCGCGCCAGCCACTCCACCCGGAAGCGCCCGGACCCGCGCCGTGCACCAGTACCAGCGGTTCGCCGCTGCCGGCTTCGACGTAGTGGGTGCGGATGCCGTTGACCATCACGAAATTGGAAGTTACGTTTTCGGGCAGTTTCAGCATTTTTTCATCTCCTATGTTTGGATTGATTGACAGATCGGGGCATGGGCTCAATGCCTGGTGCCGAATTTCAGGTTGAATTTAAAGGCGATTCCGATAATGAGCAGCGATAGCAGCGCCACGATCACACCGATCACTGCGGCCGACTCGAAGCGGCCCGATTGGGCGAATTCGAACATGACGAGCGACAGTGTCCGCGTTCCCGGTCCCGCGAGCAGCACGATAGTGCTGATGTCGCGCAGCGTCGCCACGAGGATCAGCAGGAACACCGACAGCAGCATCGGCGCGATCATCGGCAGGACGATCTTGAAAAACACCCTCGGAAAGCGAGCGCCCGCGATGGCCGCGGACTCTTCCATCTCGCCGGGCACCTGGAACAGCGCAGAACGGAGCATCTGCACGCCGAGCGGCATGTCCTTGATCAGCAGCGCGATCAACAGAGGCACCATGGTGCCCTGAAACACTGCCAGCGCCGGCGTGCTCAGCATGAGGCTCAACAGAGCTATCCCGAGCACCAGTCCCGGCACCGCCCACGGTAACCAGGTGAACAGGCTGATCAGTTCGGAGCCGAATACGCGGCGGCGCACCAGCACCCAGGCCACCAGGGCATACAGGAAGGTTCCCGAGCCGGCCGCCAGCAGCCCGAGCGTCAGGGAGTTGAAGGAGGCCCGCACGAAATTCCGGTCCCTGAATACATCCTGCCAGTGTTCCAGCGTCCACGCGTCTTCGATGAAGAAGAAGCCGTACAGCTTCGAGAACGAGCCGAGCAGCAGCACCGTCAGCGGCAGCAGGATGCCGATGACGACGTATAGCGTGAGCACGCCGGTGGCGAAATAGGCGGTCCAGTTCTTCAGGCGAGGTTGCAGGCGCATGCCCTTGGCCGACTGGGCCACCCGCGCGCTGAACCGGCGCAGCATGTACTGGTAGAACATCGCCACGACCAGCAGCAGGCCGAGAAACAGTGCGCTGAGCGCCATTGCCTGGTTGATCTGCGGCGGCTCCCAGGAGATCAGATCGTAGATGCGCGTTGCGTAGATGAAGATGTTGGACGGCGTGCCGAGGATCTGTTCGATTTCGAACACCTCGAGGCTGCGGATGAAGCCGGCGACGGCCGCGGTCAGCAGCGCCGGCGCGATCAGCGGAATCGTGATGCGGAACAGCGTCGTGTGCACGCGCGCGCCCGCCATGTCGGCCGCTTCTTCATTGGCCGAATCGAGTTGCCGCAGCGCCGGCGCCAGCAGGATCACCATCACCGGAATCGTGCTGAGCGTCAGATGCACCCAGAGGATGCCCGGTATCGAATAGATCGAAAATATCGGGCCGTCCACGAAGGGCAGCATCCTGGCAACCTGGTTGAGCAGACCGTAATTCTTGTCCAGCAGCAGTATCCAGCCCATGGTAATGGGCAGGCCCGGCAGGAAGAAGCCGAACCACAATGCATGTTCAATGAGGCGCTTGCCCGGAATCTGCACCCGGACCAGCAGCCAGGCAAACAGGAATGCGATGACGATGGCGATCGGAATCCGGATCGACAGCAGCAGCGAATAGCCGATCGCGGAAACGGTCTTCGCCGATGAAAACACGTCGCGCCAGCCGCCCAGGCCGAAACGGTAGGGCTCGCTGTAGGATGCGACGTTGAAGCTTTGCATAATGGCGTAGAACACCGGCGCAACGGTGAGCGCGCCGATGATACACAGGAGCACCACGCCGAGCACCGCGTCCGTCGACAGCCGCCTCATTGCTCCGAGGCCGGTCGGGGGGGCGTGTTCGAGGCCGGCCTCGAGCCGGTCTATATGCGTCTTTTGCATGGTTGATGTCACGCCCTCAACGTCCGCCCAATGCTTCCACAAGCGCCTTGGAAATCTTCGGCCGCTCGTCCTTGTACCAATCCTCCGAATACTGGTCCAGGGTGTATTTCAATCCCTGCTGCGGCTTGACGTAATCCGGCACGACGGGCAATTGGGTGTCGGTGCGCGTGCTCGCCTCGAGCATGGTCGAGGCATACGCCGTATGGCCGGGCCGGCTGGCGATCCAGTTGACGAACACCGTCGCCGC
>JAQGLQ010000559.1 GCA_028292785.1 Noviherbaspirillum sp.
CATCGACCGCAAGTCATCGCTACTTGCATGCCGACCGAGGATTTCAACCACCGGCCGCAGAAGGAAAACAAGAAATGAATAATACATTGCGCGCTCTATGAAAAAGCATCTTGGTCGCATTCATAAATATTGCTTTTGATTAAGGAATGCCGGCAGCTTGCTCGAGTACGATAAATTTTTAAGTTCCACTGTAAGATTGGGCGCTTGATTTGCGCTGCTTCGGAGTACGGGAGACATTTTTCATATAAGGTAATGGCACCAAAAATAACGAGCCATCCATGAAAGGAAACAGATGATCAGTAATGTTGTGCAAATGGGGATTCCTGGCCTGGACGAAATCCTTCTCGGCGGAGTGCCGCGCAACAACAATATCATTGTCGAAGGCCCGCCCGGCTCTGGCAAGACTACGCTGGGCCTGGGCTTTATCCATGCAGGAGCCGCGAAGTATGATGAACCCGGTGTCATCGTATCGTTCGAGCTTGAACCGGAAAAGCTGCTGCGCGATGCGAAGGGCTTCGAATGGGATCTTCAGCATCTGATCGAGATTGGCAAGGTCAAGATCATACAAACCAGTCCGGCCACCTTGCTCAATGAATTCCGCACGACGGATGGCGCATTCGCCGCGGAACTGGCAGCCATCGGCGCGCGCCGGCTCCTGATCGACGGCCTGACGCCGCTGCGCCTGTACGCGGAAGCGCACGACATGCCGTTCCGCGAAGACGTGCATTTGCTGATCGAGGGATTGACGCGGCTGGGTGTGACGACACTGGTGACGGTCGAACGCGAGGAATCGTCGGCTGAAGCGTTCGCGCACGAGCGCTTTGTGTTCGACACGATCATCACGCTGAAGAGAAATGAAAGCCGCCGACGCGTGCATCGCACCCTGTCCGTCATCAAGTCGCGAGGACAGGATTTCATCGGCGGGAGCCATACGATGCGTATCGAGGCTGGCGTCGGCATTCATGTATATCGTCGTGCGCAGTCGCGGCCCAAGGTAGCGGAAGACCAGCCGACTTCCGATCTGCGCATTTCCACTGGCTCGACGGCGCTCGATAACATCATGGCCGGCGGCGTCTACGAAGGGTCGATCACGATGGTGACGGGGATTTCGGGCACCGGTAAAACGGTGCTCGGCGTCCAGTACCTGACTGCCGCCATCGCGAGCGGCCGGCGCGCGCTATTGGTGACGCTCGATGAACATCCGCGTCAATTGATGCGCAACGCGGCGTCACTGGGATTCGATCTGAATCGCCTGGTGGATGACGGCTCACTGTCCATCTTTTATGAGTCGCCCCTTGAACTGGAGCTGGACGTGCATTTCGATAGCGTCATCAGGATGGTCGAGGAGAAGAAAATCGATTGTGTAGTGCTCGACTCCGTCGCCGTCTATGAAATGGCGAGCCCCGACGATATGGCGGATTTTCTGTACGCGCTCGCCAGTTTTTTCAAGGACCGGCTGGCAACCGTATTCCTGAATTACGAAAGTCCCGAGCTGCTGGGCGTATCGCAGATCAGCGAAGAGCTCAAGGGATCGCACCTGGTCGACAACATCATCTTGCTTAACTATGTGGAAATCTCTACCCGCTTGCGGCGCGCGATCGCCGTTCCCAAGGTGCGCGGCAGCAAGAATCTGCAGGTGACCTACGAATACATCATCGGCAATGGCGGAATCTCGATCGTTGAAGAAGCCGAAGACTTCGATAGCGACATCGCTTCGGTGCCGCAGCTGCCGTTCTCTTCTTATTACGGTCTGCTCGCGCGTTCGCCGTCACGGCGTAGCCCGGTCATCGAAGAGGCGCTGTCGCAAGGCAAAGAGCTGCCGAAGTCCACGCTTCCAACGGTCATGACATCGGAGTGATCTCATTGCCCGCCAAAGACTATTCCGATGTCGACTGGGATGGCTGGAACCATGCCCTGGAACAGTTTGCCAGCGCCACCGGCGTGGTTGTATCGGCTTACGACGCAAGCGGGCAGCGCCGCGGCGGCCCGTACATGACCTCGCGTCTTGCCGGACTGCTGGCCAGCGCGGGGACTTGGGACGACGGCGGCGCCGGCACGCGGTTCGAGCGCGGTCTGGTGGAAAAAACCGTGACGAGCGGCGCCACCGAAACAGCTCTTTTTTGCAAGGAATTGCGGGTGCACACGGCGCCGCTGGTGCTGTCCGGCGTCGTACACGGCGCAATCGTCTACGGTTGGGTGTTCTGCAGTTTTACCTCCGGAATGAGCTGTGACAGGATCGCGCGCGAGCTGAATATTTCAGGAGCCCGGCTCTGGGCGGAGGCACGGCTCGAATCGCCGGTGTCCGATGGCCGGATGGCGACCTACACGGGCTTGCTCAGGACACTGATCAATTCAACCGCGCGGCAGACCGAGGCGATCGCACGCCTCAATGAATTGAGCCGCATGCGCGACGTATTTCTCGCAACGGTGTCGCATGAAATGCGCACGCCCCTGGCGGCCATGTCGCTGCGCCTGGAACTCCTGTTGCAAGGGAACCTGGATGATCCCGTCGCCCTTCGCAAGGCCCTGACGGCGATGACGGGACACGTCAGCCAGGAGACGCGCATGGTCGAGGATCTGATCGATGCCGCGCAGACGCGCACAGGTCAACTGACGATTGAACCGCGCGTGGTTTCTCTGCGCCGGGTTCTGCGCGACGCGCTTTCCACCATTGAACCGAAAGCCGAGGTCAAGGCAATCAGGCTGGATGTGGATGCGCTCGAGGCAGGCAGCGAAATCCAGGTATGGGGAGACGCGCAGCGTCTGCAGCAGTTGTTCTGGAACCTGCTGTCGAACGCCGTCAAATTCACTCCGGCCGGCGGCACCGTCGCGGTCGAGGTCAGGCCGGCCGCGAGCGGCCATGAGATTGACGTACGCGATTCCGGCGGCGGCATTGCCGAGAATTTCCTGCCACATGTGTTTGGCGCATTCAACAAGCAGGAGCTGGATAATCAGCAGGGGCTGGGACTCGGGCTGTATATTGCAAAGCACATCGTCGACCTGCATGGCGGGGCGATCCGGGTCAATAGCCCGGGCACCGGGCTGGGGACCATCGTCACCGTGGCGCTTCCGGCTCTGGAGACCCGCCGCGCCACTGGCCTTACTGCCGCGGGAATGCTGGCGCGCTAGCTGGCGTCGACGTTTTCACACGCGGCATCAATGCGCGATGCCCTCCTCACCCGGCATCCCCGCCAGCAGATCCGCCAGCTCATCCGCGTGCTCTTCCTCCACCGCGAGAATCCCTTCCATCATTCTGCGGCTGGTCGAATCTTTATCTCCAAGATACCGGATCATCTCGCTATAGCTATCGATCGCAATCCGTTCCGCCACCAGGTCTTCCTTGATCATGTCGATCAGCGAACCGGCCTCGATGTATTCGGCATGGCTGCGGCTGGATAGCCCATCGGGCGAGAAGTTCGGTGCGCCGCCCAGCTGCACGATACGCTCGGCTATCTGATCGGCATGGCCTTGTTCCTGATTGGAATGGACCAGGAACTCGGTGGCGACGGCCGGCGAATGGATGCCCTTCGCCATGAAATGATGGCGGCGATAACGCAGTACACAGACGATTTCGGTAGCGAGCGCTTCGTTCAGCAGCTTGATCACGGTATCGCGGTCGGCTGCGTAGCCGGGTGTCAGGGCGCCTTCTTCGATATGCTGGCGCGCGCGGTTACGGAGCGTCTGGATGTCGCTCAGGAAGGGGGTGTCGCTCATGGTTTGCTCCATCAAACTGTCAGTATGCTCATGGGACTATCCGCATGATGAACCACGAGGTCGCGTTTGCCGGGTCGATGTCCGGATGTTCATCGCGAAGTTTTCGCCTGCCCGCCATCAATGCCTCATCCGCGTCCTGCGCATCCACCTGCTGTTCGATTTCAATGTCATCCATGTCCGCATCTTCGGGCTCGATGAAAAAAATGACCTGGAAAGTCGACATTGCGGTTTCCCGGATTGTGTCAAACGCGCGCCTGCTTATACATGCGCGAAGGCCTGCGCCTGCTGCCGCGCCCATGCGACGATGCGCGCCATGTCCATCGCGCCGGGCTGACGCGCGATTTCCTGCCCGTTCTTGAACAGGGCCAGCGTGGGAATGCTGCGGATGTTGTATGTCGCGGCGAGGTCGCGCGCCGCTTCCGTATCGACCTTGGCGATGCGGAAATCGGGCTCGAGCGTTTGCGCGGCCTGTTCGTAGGCCGGCGCCATCGAGCGGCAGGGACCGCACCAGGGAGCCCAGAAGTCGACCAGTACCGGGATGTCGTTGCGCGTGATGTGCTTCGTAAACTTCGCGCTGTCCAAGTCTATCGGCTTTCCGGTGAACAGGGCTTTCGTGCATTTTCCGCAGGTCGGATGCTCCCGGAGGCGCTCGGAGGGAAGACGGTTTACCGTATCGCAATGCGCGCATACGACGTGTAGAGATTCGGACATGGCATTTCCTTCTGGATTCGAACAGGCCCGGCCGCTTGCGCAGGCATCAATGGTCAGGCGGGCTTTGCTGCCGGACTCGAAAAACGATTCGAGTGCCGTATCCCCTGCAAGTTTCTTCATTCATGCGTGTCGCTCGTGCCGATCAGCCCTCCGGATTACCTGTCATCGACTCCAGCGATCTTGCATCCGGCCCGGGCGGCATGCGAAGCGCGTTGCGCGCGCCCTCGATCTTCTGCTGCAGCACATTGGTCAGCAATGCGATGATGATCGCATGCACACCGGAGGTCTGCAGCGCTTCCCAGATCACTTCCGTATCGGATTTCTGCGCGAATTCGAGAATTGCCGACACCTCGTTCAGCGCCGGCTGCTCCTTGGTAATGAGGTCGGTGAATTCCTGCAATGACATGGTGAACATGGTGCTGCTCCTTGGAAAATCTGTCGCGGCAGTGCGCAAGTCAGGTGATCGCTTGCCATGCGCCAACGACGTTGCTCCGAATATGCACTGTCCCGATCGAGAAACTATTCAGCCTCGTCTGCATCTTAAGTTTATGACACTTATTTTCGGGTGTAAGCCAAAAGGAGAATTGCATGGGCAAGCAGATCAGTCATCTGATGGAGGAATCGGACATCGGCAGCGGCGAGAAAAACGAAGCGCAAAAGGATATCGAGCGCGAAGAACGTTCCATTCCGGCACCGCAGGTCGGGCATGCCCAGAACGGCAGCCAGTTTCCGCAAGTGGTCGAGGAGCAGACCTATTCCGAGCAGCGTCCATCGGCCGAAGAACAAAGGCCGCGGCACTCCGCCGGGCACGGTTCCCATGAAGGCCGTATCCTTCAGGAAGGAGACCACATCGCCCGGATCGCGACAGCCGAGATGCCGGACCATATGTTCGAGGCGCAGGTATACGTGCGCCTGTCACGTGAACCGGAAGTGGCCGAAACCTACATTCCGGCCGGTACTTTCGGGACCGAGGCGGAAGCATGGGCAGCCGCCGAAGAACGCGCGAAGCGGGCATTCGCGGAACGCGAATTCTAACCGCGCATTGATCGCCGAATCGGACTTACCATGCATATAGAAGAATCGGTCAAGCTTGATTTCAAGGACGTGCTCATACGGCCGAAACGTTCTACTCTCGGATCACGGTCGGAGGTCGACATCCGCCGCGAGCTGACCTTTCGCAACTCGCGGAAAAAATATTTCGGCATTCCGATCATCGCCGCCAACATGGATACCACCGGCACCATGGAAATGGCGCGCGCGTTGGGCAGGCACGGCCTGTCGGTGGCGTTGCACAAGCATTATTCCGACGATGAGCTGGTGCGCTTCTTCGAATCCCTCAAGCGGGAAGAGTTACCGGCTTCCACGGCGTTTTATTCGATGGGCATCGGCAAGACGGACTACGAGAAGTTCATGTCGGTAATGGCGCGCGCCGGCGACCTGATCGAGTACGTCTGCATCGATGTGGCGAACGGCTATACCGAAGGCTTCATCAACTTCGTCAAGCGCATCCGTACCGCCTTTCCGGAGATGACCATCATGGCGGGCAACGTGGTCACCGGCGACATCACCGAAGAACTGATCCTCGCCGGCGCGGACATCGTCAAGGTCGGCATCGGCCCGGGATCGGTCTGCACCACGCGCAAGATGACCGGGGTCGGGTATCCGCAGCTGTCGGCAATCATCGAATGCGCGGATGCGGCGCACGGCCTCGGCGGACAGATTTGCGCGGATGGCGGATGCTCGGTGCCGGGGGATCTGGCGAAGGCGTTCGGCGGCGGCGCGGACTTTGTCATGCTGGGCGGCATGCTGGCGGGCCATGATGAATCTGCGGGCGATGTCGTCGAGCGCGACGGCAAGAATTTCAAGCAGTTTTATGGCATGAGCAGCCGCGACGCGATGGAGAAATATGCCGGCGGCGTCGCAGCCTATCGCGCGAGCGAGGGAAAGTCGGTGCAGGTCGAATATCGCGGGCCGGTCGCCGATACCCTGCAAGACATCCTCGGCGGGGTGCGATCGGCATGCACCTATGTCGGCGCGCACAAGCTGAAAGAATTGACCAAGCGCACGACTTTCGTGCGGGTCACCCAGCAGCTCAACGAAGTATTCGGAAAATCCTGACGGCACGGATCGCGCGATGGCAAAGCAGGAAGATTCGGTGCGGCTGTTTTACGCGCTTTGGCCGGACGCCGCCGCCCGCGCGGAA
>JAQGLQ010000577.1 GCA_028292785.1 Noviherbaspirillum sp.
GGCAACGTGATCCAGCAGCCGGCGCGCAACCAGAATCCCGGCATGCTGACCTTCGGCGTGGAAGGCGCCAGCAACCTCCGACAGGAACTCCATGTCGTCAACAACACCTTCCTCAACGACGATCCCTCCGCCGGCACCTTTGTCGTCGTCGGCATCGGCGTGACGGCCCCGATCCGCATGCAGAACAATGTCTTCGCCGGAACGGGTGCTCCTGCCAACCAGCCATTTGCGGTCGAGCGGACGAATTACCATGCGTCGGCCCCGGCATTCATGGACCGCGCGAACTTCGATCTGCGTCCCGCGCCGAAGTCGCCGATGATCGATGCCGGTTCCGCGCCGGGCAGAACGGCTTCCGGCGTCTCTCTCGTGCCGGCAGCGCAGTACAGGCACGTTGCCGGTTCGCAGCGCCGCCCGGTCGACGGACCGATCGATATCGGCGCATACGAGGCGGCCGGTCGTCGATAGGCCCCGATACGGTGTGCTTGACAGCCGGGGGTTCGTTAACTAGACTCAGGTTCTGTTTTTATAGAACAGTGTTTCATTTTCGCGCTGGCATTCGGCAGCGTACTGATAAATAACTAAATAAATACATATAACAGTCGGGGACAACGAATGAAGATCGCTCGGATTTTTATCGCGGCATCTGCTTTGGCATTCGCCATTTCAGCCGCCGCGCAAACCGCATCGCAAGGCGCGGCGAGGAACTGGCCAACCAAGCAGATCACGATAGTCGTCGGCTATCCGCCGGGTTCCGGCATCGAGGCGGTTGCGCGCTTTCTCGCCGACGGCCTGCGCGAGCGCACCGGCCATCCCGTCATCGTCGAAAACAAACCCGGCGCGATCGGCAACATCGCCGCGCAATACGTGGCCCGCGCGGCACCCGACGGCTACACCGTCCTGTACACGCCGAACTCGACGCATGCCGCGAACATCCATCTGTACAAGAACATCGGCTTCGATCCGGTCAAGGACTTCACTCCGGTCACCACGACGGTGACGCACGGATTCATGCTGGCGGTGAATGCCACTTCCCCGGTAAATTCGGTCGCGGAGCTGACGTCTTACATCAAGGCGCGTCCCGGCAAGCTGGCCTATGGCAGCGGTTCGGCGACCGGCCTGGTTTCGGCCGCGCTTTACCGCTCGATGGCCAAGCTGGACGTGCTGCATGTGCCTTACAAGGGCATGCCGCAGGCCTACGTGGACCTGTTCGGCGAGCGCCTCGATTTTCTTTTCGCCGACGTGCCGGTAGGCGTGCCGTTCCTGCGCAGCGGCAAACTGAAGGGCCTCGCGGTATCCAGCGCCACCCGCGCTTCGGCGGCGCCCGAGGTTCCCACCATGGCGGAATCCGGCTTTCCCGGCTTCGATCTCAGCGCCTGGCAGGCGGTCTTCGTTCCGGCGAATACACCCAGGGACATCGTGCAGAAAATGGCCGAGATGACCAACGCAGTCATGAGCACCGAAAAAGCGCGCGCCTTCATGAAGATAGCCAACGTCGAGCCTCTCCCGGGTTCGCCGGAAAGCCTCGGCAAACTGGTCGAGAGCGAGATGGCGAAGTGGGGACGCATCATCAAGGAAGCCGGCATTGAGCCGCAGTGATCGCATCGATCGCATCGATCGAGTTCAGCCTGAAACAATTCAACCTGAGCAAACATTCGCCATGAGTGAAGGTATCGGACAACCCGTGCGCCGCAAGGAGGACCTGCGCCTCCTGACCGGCAGCGGCTGCTTCAGCGACGATGTCAACCTGCCCGGCCAGGCTTACGCGGTGATGCTGCGCTCGCCCCATGCGCATGCGCGCATCGGCGCGATCGATGCGAGCGAAGCCCTGAAGATGCCGGGAGTCCTCGCCGTGCTCAGCGGCGCCGATCTGCTGGCGGATGGCCTGAAGCCGATTCCGCACACGCCCGTGCCATCGAGTCCGCCGGATATCCTGCTGGAGAACCGCGACGGTTCGGATATCTTTATCGCTCCCCACTTCCCGCTGCCGGCCGACAAGGCGCGCTTCGTCGGTGAAGCGGTGGCGATGGTGGTCGCGACGTCGATCGCGCTCGCGAAGGATGCGGCCGAACGCATCGAGGTCGACTACGAGCCCTTGCCCTCGGTGACCGATACGGCGGCCGCGGCCCGAACGGACGCGCCGCTGGTGTGGGAAGAGGCGGGTTCCAATGTCTGCATCGACGCGGACGCGGGCGACGTCGCCGCCACGGAGGCCGCGTTCGCGCGCGCCGCGCACGTGGTGCGGCTGAAAACGTGGATAGAACGCGTCACGGGCGTGCCCATGGAACCGCGCGCCGCGCTTGGCGCCTACGATGCGCAGGCGGACCGCTACACGCTTTACGCGGGCAGCGGCGGCGTGGTGCGGCAGAAGCGCGAACTGGCGGGCATCCTCGGCGTCGCGGACGATGCGGTGCGCGTGATTTCACGCGATGTGGGCGGCAATTTCGGCACCCGCAATGCCTTCTATCCCGAGTTCGCGCTCGTCGCATGGGCGGCCAAACGCCTGGGCCGCCCGGTCAAATGGACTTGCGAACGCCAGGAAGCCCTGCTCAGCGACTACCAGGGCCGCGATCTCGTCGTCGAAGCCGAACTCGCGCTCGACGCGGAGGGCAATTTTCTCGCGCTGCGCGGATCGAACATCAGCAACATCGGCTCCCATGCGGCCTCCTTCGTTCCGCTCATCAAAGGCGTCGAAATCATGTCCGGCGTCTATCGCATACCGGCCGCGCATTTCCGCGCGCGGGCCGTGCTCAGCAACACGCCGCCCACCAATCCCTACCGCAGCGCGGGCAGGCCGGAAGCGATGTTCGTCATCGAACGGCTGATCGACCTCGCGGCGCGCGCCCACGGCTTCGACCGCGTCGAACTGCGGCGGCGGAATCTGGTCGCGCAGGCTGCCATGCCCTATGCCAATCCACTCGGCATGGTTTACGACAGCGGCGCATACGAAAAAACGATGGATGCCGCGCTCGCACTCGGCGAGTGGAACGGCTTCGCGGCGCGCAAGGCGGAAGCGCGCGCACGCGGCAAGCTGCGCGGCATCGGCCTTGCCAATTACGTGGAAGCCACCACCGGAAATCCGCGCGAACGGGCCGAGATCACGGTGCGGCCGGAAGGGACAGTCGACGTCATCATCGGAACGCTCTCGAGCGGCCAGGGACACGAAACCAGCTTCGCGCAACTCATCGTCGACTGGCTCGGCGTGCCGATCGATGATGTCCGCATCATCACCGGGGATACCGACACGGTGCCCGTGGGCGGGGGCTCGCATTCGGGACGTTCGATGCGGCTGGCCGGCATCGTCATGGGCGAGGCATCCAATATGCTCATCGCAAAGGCACGCCGGATTGCCGCGCATGTGCTGGATACGAGCGCGAATGACATCGCGTTCGCGAACGGGAAATTTTCGGCGCAGGGAACGCCGCGCTCGGTCGGCCTATTCGAGATCGCGGCCGCCGCGCTCGGCCGGGACGATCTGCCCGCCGATCTGCGCGGACCGCTCGTCGCCGAAAGCGACCAGGTCATCCGCATTGCCGGCTTTCCCTTCGGAAGCCATGTCTGCGAAGTCGAGGTGGACCCCGAAACCGGCGTCCCCGAGATCGTGCATTACTCGGCCATCGACGACGTCGGCCGCGCGATCAACCCGCTGATCCTGCATGGCCAGACGCATGGCGGCATCGCGCAGGGCGTCGGCCAGGCGCTGTTCGAACATTGCTTCTACGATGCCGAAAGCGGACAGTTGCTGTCGGGTTCCTTCATGGATTACGCGATACCGCGTGCCGGCGACCTGCCCGCTTTCAGAACCGAATTGAGCGAAGTGCCTTCTCCCACCAATCCGCTCGGCATCCGCGCAGGAGGCGAAGGCGGCACCACACCCGCGCTGGCAGTCGTCATCAACGCAATCGTCGATGCGATCGGCGTGGATCACATCGAGATGCCGGCGACTCCGGAAAAAATATGGCGCGCGCTCCGCGCCGCATGCAACGCGCCGACGGCGCAAGAAAAGGCCATGCAATGAACAACCATATTCTTGTGGCGCAGGACGGTCCCATCCTGCGCATCACGCTCAACCGGCCCGATGCCGGCAACGCGATGACCGACGACATGGCGACCGAGCTGATTCGCCTGCTCGAGGGCGCCGGCGAGACATCGCAGTTCGTCGTGCTGCAAGGCGCGGGAATCGACTTCTGCGTCGGGCGGGCGGCGATGATGCAGGCACCGGGCGCCACGCCGGCGGCGCGGCCCGAAGCGCTCGCGCGGCGGCATCAGACCGAAGTGGTTTTCAATTGCTACGGCGCGTTCCGGCGCTGCCCGGTGCCCATCGTCGCCGTGGTGCACGGACGCGCGCTCGGCTTCGGCTGCGCCGTCGCCGC
>JAQGLQ010000585.1 GCA_028292785.1 Noviherbaspirillum sp.
AAGCTGGGCGGTACAATTCCGCGCGTGAAAATAGAAATAAGAGGTCACTATGAGTTGGCTCGAAAAGCTGCTTCCTCCGCGTATCCAGCGCTCCAGTTCGGCAAATCGCAAGACGGTGCCGGAAGGCCTGTGGGTCAAGTGTCCTTCTTGCGAATCGGTCCTTTATCGTACCGACCTCGAATCCAATATCCATGTCTGCCCGAAATGCTCCCATCATCTTCGGATTCGGGCGCGGGAACGCCTCGATGCCTTGCTGGATTCCGGCGGGTGTTATGAAATTGGCCAGGAAGCCTTGCCGATCGACTCGCTGAAGTTCAAGGACAGCAGAAAATACCCCGATCGCTTAAAAGATGCGATAGAAGCAACGGGTGAAACCGATGCCCTGATCGTGATGGGCGGGGCGATCATGACCTTGCCTGTCGTCGTGGCCTGCTTCGAATTCGAATTCATGGGCGGGTCCATGGGTTCGGTGGTCGGCGAACGTTTTGTACGGGGCGCGCAGAGCGCGCTGGAGCAGAAGGTTCCTTTCATCTGTATCACGGCGACCGGTGGCGCCCGCATGCAGGAAGGTTTGTTGTCATTGATGCAGATGGCGAAAACGACAGCGATGCTGACCAAATTGGCGGAGAAGAAGTTACCGTTCATTTCGGTGCTGACCGATCCCACCATGGGTGGCGTGTCGGCGTCATTCGCCTTCATGGGCGACGTCGTGATCGCAGAGCCAAGGGCGCTGATCGGTTTTGCCGGGCCGCGCGTGATCGAAAACACGGTGCGCGAAAAGCTTCCCGAGGGCTTCCAGCGCGCTGAATTCCTGCTGCAAAAGGGTGCGGTCGACATGATTGTCGATCGACGCAAGATGCGGGAGGAAATCGCTCGGCTGCTGGCTCTGTTGCAGAATCAGGCAGCGGAAACAGTAGCGTAAAAGGCATGGAAATACTGGAGCACGGACCGTCACAGGTTCGGGCTTTTTAATTTCGGTTCAAGATGACTGCGCATGTCTCCATTCCCGTCATTCCTCAGTCTTCAAGTAATCAAGCAGGCACGCGATGCAAAACCTTCCCACCACACTGAATGATTGGCTGTCCTTGCTTGAAAAAATGCATCCGAAGGCCATCGACATGGGCCTGGAGCGTGTTACGCAGGTAAAGGACGCCCTGGGCATCCATTTCGATTGTCCCGTCGTCATCGTCGGCGGTACAAATGGCAAGGGCTCGACCTGCGCGATGCTCGAGTCGATCCTGTTGCAGGCTGGATACCGGGTCGGGCTTTATACGTCACCGCATCTCATTCATTTCAACGAAAGAGCCAGGATCAATGGCGAGCCTGTGGCCGACGGAGCGTTCGTCGCCAATTTTGCCGAAGTCGAGGCTCGGCGCGGCGGCGTTTCGCTGACCTATTTCGAATTCACGACATTGGCCATTCTTAAAATGTTCGCCGACGCTAAGCTCGACGCAGTCATCCTTGAAGTAGGGCTGGGCGGCCGATTGGATGCCGTCAATGTCATCGACGCCGATGTAGCCATCGTTACCAGTGTAGACATCGACCATACGGAATACCTTGGCGATACGCGCGAGCAGATCGGCTTCGAAAAAGCCGGGATTTTTCGTCCCGGCAGGGCGGCGATTTGCAGCGATCCCATGCCGCCAGCGTCGCTGATCGAGCACGCGAATAAAATCGGCGCCGATTTATGGCTTATAGGGCGCGATTTCAATTACTCGGGCGACAAGCAGCAGTGGAACTATGGCGGACGAGGCCAGCGGCGCAACTCGCTCGGCTATCCGAGTCTGCGCGGAGCCAATCAGCTCTTGAATGCATCGGCCGCGCTGGCCGCGCTCGAAGCGTTGCGCGATCGGTTGCCGGTCGGTGCGCAAGAGGTGCGTAACGGCCTGGTGATGGTCGATCTGCCGGGCCGGTTTCAGGTACTGCCGGGCAGGCCGAGCATCGTCCTCGATGTCGCACATAATCCGCATGCCGCGGCGACGCTTGCGCAAAATCTCGACAACATGGGCTTTCATGCATATACCTATGCGGTGTTCGGCGCGATGAAGGACAAGGACATCGAAGGTGTGATCGCTCATCTGAAAGACCGCATCGATCACTGGTGCGTGACCGACCTGCCTCTGCCGCGTGCCGAAACCGCCGCGGGTCTGAAACAGGCATTGCTCGATGCCGGAGTCATGCCAAATTTTCAAGTGGGCGCAGAAAAGACCATCGAAACATTTGCATCTCCCGCCGAAGCATTCTTGAATGCACGTAAGCGGGCAGGCGAGAATGATAGAATTGCGGTTTTCGGTTCATTCCTGACTGTCGCTGGTGTTGTGGAAGTAACCAGAACCGCACTTCATTAAAGGCTTCATCTTCTATCGCATGAGCTTGTTCTCGATCCTTCGCAAAAACAAGCAAGAGCCCACTTCCCGCGACGACGCGTTTTATTCGCGCGCCGAGGAGGAGTCGAACGCAGCACGCGGCCGCGGCAAGCGTTCCAGACAGAGCAACGACAGAACGTCTGTCGACGCGGTGCTCCCCGAAAAAAAACGCGCTCGCCGCCGGCTCATCGGTGCGATTGCTCTCGTGATGGCAGCCATTATCGGGCTGCCCATGATCCTCGATTCCGAGCCCAAGCCGCTCGGGGATGATGTCAAAATCCATATTCCCGCGAAAGACAAGCCTGCCAAGCAGGGTGAAAGTTCTCCTCCCGCGAGTTCCAAGGTGGACGCAACCACTTCACTCGATCCGGAAGAGGAAGTGATCGAGCCTCGGGCTGAGACAAGCGATCCAGCACCTCTCCCGCAGCCAAAGCCTTTGTCCCAGAAGCAGACGGCGGCGAGTTCTTCCGTACCCGCGCCTGCACCGC
>JAQGLQ010000002.1 GCA_028292785.1 Noviherbaspirillum sp.
GGCTCTGCATGGGATCAGGATTTTCCCGATTGTTCTAGGGAAAGGCCTGATTGCGCCTACCGCTAAAACAGGTAGCATCAATGCGTCTAATTTCTTTCTGCAATCTATGGGGAGCGTATTGAAATAAATCAAATGCGCTTTAGAAAAGAACAAAAACAATGACGCCGGAACGTGCACATCGCACATAAATAACCCAATTGCAAAAGAGTAGTGGAATGACTATCAGTACCATGCAGCCACGCCTTTCAACCGGCATCGCCGGTTGCGACGAAATCCTGGGCGGCGGCCTGGTGCCGCACCGCAGTTATCTCCTGGCCGGCAGTCCAGGATCGGGCAAAACCATCTTTTCGCTGCAATGGCTGCGTGACGGCCTCGCCCGCGGCGAGCGCTGCATGTATATCACCCTGTGCGAACCTGCCGCGGAAATCGGACGCAATGCGGCCAACTTCGGTTGGAATCTTCAGGATGTAGAACTGGTTGACTTGTCGCTCGTTACCCAAGCCCCGAACGAGGGGGGCAACGAGTACCACATGTTCCCACCCAGCGAAGTTGAAGGTGCGCCGGTTTGGCAGGCGATCTACGGCGCTGTCCAGAACAGCAAGCCGCAGCGGCTGGTGATCGATTCAGTGACGCAGCTGCACTATCTGGCTACCGACGAATATCAATTCCGCCGGAATATCCTTGGTCTGGTCAATCTCTTGAACGGCGCGGGATGCACCTCGATTTTTGCCTTCGAGCCGAGCGAGATGGAGCGTGATACTTCCGTGGCGCTGGCTGTCGATGGCGTGATCCGGCTGGATTCCAGAATCTCGGCGGGCTTGGGCATAGGCATACGCAGCATACAAGTCGACAAGCTGCGCGGATCGGATTTCATGTCGGGGCGCCATCCGATGCGCATCAAGGCGAACGGCATCAGCGTTTTCCCGCATCGCATCGAACATACCGGCACAGTGCTCCCGGGCGAACGCGTGATTTCTTCGGGGATCGCGGAATTCGACCAGCTACTTGGCGGCGGCCTGGAGTCCGGCACCACGACGCTTTTGACCGGCCCGACCGGCACCGGCAAAAGCACGCTGGGCACGCAGTTCCTCGCGCATTATGCGAGGAGCGGACGCGCCATACTTTTCACCTTTGAAGAGCCGGCCAGCTTCATCGCCGCTCGCAGCCGCAGCATCGGCGCCCCGATCGACGCTGCCGTCGAATCCGGCGCGCTGAAAATCATGCGTGTCAATCCGATGGAGCTGTATCCCGACGAATTTCTTGCGCTCGTGCGCGACGCCGTCGAAAACGACAAGCGGACCATGGTGATGATCGACAGCCTGCGCGGATACCAGCTGGCGATGGAGGAATTCGGCAAGCCGCAAGCCCACATCCAGAATCTCGCGAACTACCTGTCACGGCAGAATGTGACGCTCCTGCTGATCAATGAAGTCGAACACATCATCAGCACCAGCCTGAGGGCGACCGATCTGGGCGTGAGCCATCTGGCCGACAACATCGTGCTGCTGCGCTATGCCGAAATTGCGGGCCGGGTCATTAAGATCGTCGGCTGCCTGAAAAAACGCATCGGCAACTTCGAATCCGAGCTGCGCGAACTGAAGGTCGGCCCATCCGGCATACAAATCAGTGAAAAACTGCCCCACCTGCAAGGGGTTTTGACCGGCGTGCCGGCCACTGCCTACGATTGAGTTCCCCATGATTCGCCACCCGCCGAAAGAAGCGTTAATCGGCATCAGGATCGCGCACCAGGCGGATCGAATTCTGCTCGCCGAATTTCTCAAGCAAATGGGTTATGGCGTTCAAATATTGACAGCGGCGGATATGGCACAGCTAAGTACCGCCGTCTCGCTGATCGTTATCGACGAGCTGAGCGCGCGCCGCAACGGCGAGCTTCTCCTGGATCTGAAAAAGCGGGCGCGCCCCTACTACTTGCCGGTGCTGATGACCTTGACCGGCGGCGCGCGCGCCGCCCCTCGGCTGCATGCGGGCTGCGACGACGTGCTGCGCCTGCCCCTGAACAAGGGAGAACTTCTGGCAAGGCTGGACGCGTTTTTGCGCCTGCGCCGGTATTCGGAAGAGGCCTTCCGGGAAAGCACGCGGCTGTTCCACGCCACCTTCGACATCGCCCCGGTAGGCATCGTGCACGTCGGCCTCGACGGCAAGATACTGATGGCAAATCAGCGCTTGTGCCGAATGACGGGCTATACCGAAGGCGAGATGTCGTCATTGATGGCACAGCATCTGCTGGCGCCGGACGAGGAATACGCCATCCCATCGATTATAAAACTCCTGTCCGAAGCGGAGCCGTCCGCGATGCATTACTACGACAAGCGCTGTCGCCGCAAGGACGGGTCGATCTTCTGGAGCGCAGTCGCGGTTTGCATGCTGCGCGGCGCCGACGAAAAACCGAAGCACCTGATCGCCAGGGTCGAGGATATTACCGAGCGCAAGCAGATGGAGCAGGCTTTGCGCGAATCGGAACGCTTCATCCGCTCCACGCTCGACGCCCTGACCAAGCATATCTGCGTGATCGACGACGAAGGCAGGATCCTCGCTGTCAACAAGTCCTGGCGTGAATTCGCGCTGGCGAACGGCGCGGCGCCGGACATGGCATGGGAAAATGTCAACTACCTGGCCGTATGCGACCAGGCCGTCGGCATCGGCGCCGCCGAAGCCCGTGCCTTCGCGGCCGGCATCCGCGCGGTGGGGCGCGGCGAACGGAAGGAATTCAGCATCGAGTACACCTGCCACTCGCCGGCGGAGAAGCGTTGGTTCATTGCCAGGGTCACGCGCTTTCCGGAAGACGGGCCGACCCGCCTGGTCGTCGCGCATTACAATGTCACCAAGACCAAGGTGACCGAACAGCACCTGGCCTACCTTGCGCACTATGACAAACTGACCGGCCTGCCCAATCGCGAACTGCTGCGGGACCGGTTGCATCAGGCGATTGCCCACGCCGACCGCTACAAGCACAGCGTATGGGTGATCTCCGTCGACATCGACCGCTTCAAGCGGGTCAACGACACGATAGGCTTGAAAGGCGGCGATACGGTGCTGGAACTGCTCGCGCGCAGGCTGC
>JAQGLQ010000005.1 GCA_028292785.1 Noviherbaspirillum sp.
AAATCCGCCATCGGCGAGATCGAGCCCGCCAAGCTGGTCACGAAGGAACGGGCATGAATGCGACCGCTCCCCCGAATGATTCCTACAACCGCTGCCGATGAGCCGATAAGGCCGCACGCCGAAACAACGATAACGAGACGGAGACAACCGAGGATGAACAAAACCATAAGATGGATATGCACCGCATTGGCCGCATGCGCCTCCATGGCTGCTGGCCTCGCTACCGCCCAGGAAAGATATCCGAGCCGGCCGGTGAAGATGGTGGTGCCGATCGGCCCGGGATCGGCAGTCGACGCCTTCGCGCGCATGCTTGCGGAGTCGCTGCGCAATGACCTGAAGGGCGATTTCATCGTCGAGAATAGAGCCGGCGCCGGCGGCACCATCGGCGGCGCTTTCGTCGCCAAGGCCAAGCCCGACGGCTATACCATCGGCGTGCTGAACTCCTCCGTTATCACCACCGCGCCCGTGGTGCAAACCACCGTGACCTACGATCCTCGCAAGGACTTCACGTGGTTGGGCAATACGGTATCGATTCCCATCGTGCTGCTGGTGCCCGGCAATTCGCCCTTCAAGACCCTGGACGACCTGGTGGCGGCGGCCAGGAAGGAGCCCGGCAAGTACAGCACCGGCATCATCGGCATGGGCTCCCACAGCCATTTCAACCTGGAGCTGTTCAAGCAGTCGTCCGGCGCCGACCTGAACCGGGTAGCCTACAGCGGCGGGACCGGGCCCATCCTCACCGACCTGGTCGGTGCCCAGATCGACAGCGCGTCGCTGGTCTGGGCCGGAGTCACGGACTTCGTCAGGAACGGAAGACTGCGGGTGCTGGCGACGACGAGCCCGCTGAAGGAATTCCCTTCGGTGCCGACGTTCGCCAGCAAGGGGTATCCGAAAGTGCATCTCGAAGTATTCTTCCCGATTGTCGGTCCTGCCGGCATGCCGAAGGAGACGACCGATGCGCTGGTGCCCGCGATTGAGCGGGCGCTTGCGAAGCCGCAGAATGCCGCGCTGATCGAGAACCTCGGCTATCGCATCAATTACGAACCGCCGGCGAAGCAGGCAGAGACCGTCCGTAATGAACTCGAGGTTGTGATACCGCTCGCGAAGCAGCTTGGCCTCACGGTCAAGCAATAACCGCCGGCAGCGAAGTTTCATCGTGAGGATTGCATGGATAAGACATTGCTGATTGGGCGCTGGAAGATCGTTTCATGGGAACAGCGGTATGACGACGGGCGCGTCACCCGCCCGCTCGGCGCTGCGCTCGAAGGATTCATTCAATACGACGTCGATGGTCGGATGATGTGCATGATGGGCCGGGCCGACCGCGCCGGCTTCGTCACCGGCGGACAGTGGAATGCATCGAACGATGAAAAGGCCGGCGCCTATTCGAGCTTCATGGCGTACGCAGGCAGCTATACCGTCGATGGCGACCTGGTTACCCATCATGTGGTCCTGAGCCTGTTCCCGAACTGGAAGGGCGGCGACCAGAGACGCCATGCGCAACTCAGGCGCGATCCGTCAGGCGACACGCTCGAGATTGCCGCGCGCCTCGAAGAAGGGTCCACCGAAGCGCGCACTGCCGTGCTCGCGTGGAAGCGGGCAGGCTGACAAGGACAAGAACAGATGAGCAACCATCAAGCGAATCCCGAAATCGGCAATCGCATCGACGCCGGCGGTATCGAAACCAATTACCACGACCAGGGCAGCGGACATCCGGTCCTGATGGTCCATGGCTCCGGCCCCGGCGTGACCGGCTGGGCGAACTGGCGGCTGAACATGGCCGCGCTCACCAGGCATGCGCGGGTCATCGCCCCGGACATGGTCGGCTTCGGCTACACCGATGTGCCGGCCGGAACCCGGTACACGCTCGATACCTGGGTCAAAGAGCAGCGGTTGCGAGCTGGTGCGTAGCGCTAGCGATAGCACTCATAATCAGCAGGTCGGATGTTCGGTTGGTCTACTCAGCACCAATAAAGGACAGTGCCATAGTCGTTGCTAACCTTTTTATTGACTCAAGGACCGATGGTCCATTTCCCTCGCACGGCGTGGGTCTACAGACGCTCCGCCAGGAAACGCAGCAGCATCGGGGCGAAGCGTGAGGCGGCACTATGCGATTCCTCGATCGGCTCCGACAGCCAGAAATGACCCGCTTCCGGTGCGACGACGCTGCGCGCGTAAAAGCCGGCCTGGTTCAGCGCCAGCAGGAAGGCCGTCGATTGTGACGACGGCACTACATCGTCCTGCAATCCGTACCCCAGCAGGAACGCTACCTGGTTGTTGCCGATGGTTGCGTGGCTGATGGGAGAGGTCTCGAAGTACAGCCCGCGATCTTCCATGGGAGAAACGCCCAAGAATTTCTCCACAAGGTTGTTGCGCGGGCGCGCGATCAGCTCGTGGTCCCATTGCGCCTTCATGTCGTAAATGCCTGACGACGCGACCACCAGCTTGACGGCGCCGGGATCCTTCTCCCGACCTGCCAGCGCCGTCAGCGCGGCCAGATGTGCGCCGGCGGAGGTGCCGAGCAGCCCGACACGCTGCGGGTCGATCCCGAGGATGTCGGCCTTGGCGCGCACAAACCGGATAGCCTCACGCACGTCGTCGGCCGCGTCGGGATACGCCTTCGCCCCTTTGCGTACCAGTCGGTACTTTATCGCGAACAGCGCGTAGCCGCGCTGCGCAAGGTACGTTCCCCATTGGGCGAACGACTTGCGATCGCCGCCCTGCCAGCCTCCGCCGTGGACCGCGACCAACACCGGGTAGCGCGTGTGCGGTTCTGGTGGCATATAAAGGTCGCCAACCAGCGAGAGGCCAGGATGGGACGCGTACTCGATATCCGTCTGGATGCGCACCCCCCCGTTGATTTCGTTCGTCATCATGGCGTGCCCCTTACTGGTCCGGCTTCAGGCCAAGCCGGCGAATCACCTCTCCCCATCGCGCGACTTCACTCGCGACCAAGGTGCCGAATTCATCCGGCGTGCCGATGAAGGGCTCGAAACCCATCGACATCAGGCGCTCACGCATGTCCGGCGCCCGCAGGATCTGCACCAGCGACTTGTTGAGCTGCTCGATGATCGGGCGGGGCGTTCCGGTCGGCGCAACCATGCCGAACCAACCTACCACGTCGAAGCCCGGGACAGCCTCTTCGGCGATGGTCGGCACCTCCGGCATCGCCGCGGACCGCTTGATGGTCGTGACGGCGAGCGAGCGCAGCTTGCCGCCCCTGATGTGGGCGTGGACTCCGGGCACGGTGTCGAACGCGAAGTCGACCTCTCCGCCCATCAGCGCCGCGAGCGCCGGCCCCGAACCCTTGTACGGCACCAGCTGGAAGTTGGTCTTTGTTTCGTTTCGAAACACGTCAGCGGCGAGGTTTGGCAGCGTCGCGCCGCCACCGGCTGCGGCATAGTTCAGCTGACCGGGGCGTGCCCGCAAGTCCGCCACGAGGTCGCCGAGCTTCCAATATTTAGACTGACTGTTGACAACCACCACGTTGGACACGGTGGCAATGCTGGCGATCGGCATCAAGTCCTTGAGCGTGTCATATGGCAGTTTTGGGAACAGTGTCGCGTTCCCGGCGTGGCCGCTGGTGACGAACAGCAGCGTGTAGCCGTCGGCAGGCGCCTTGGCCACTGACGCGGCGCCTATCGTGCCTGACGCGCCGGTTCTATTCTCGACCACCACCGGTTGGCCCAGCGATTCGCTCAGTTTCTGGGCGACCATCCTGGCAAGCGCGTCCGCCGAGCCGCCAGGCGAAAATCCGAGGACCAGCTTAACGGGCTTGGTGGGGTAGGTCTGGGCCGTGGCGGTATGCGCGGTGGCCAGGCCGGCTACGGTTGCGGCAAGGGCGACGATGGTGCGGAGATGCAGTCTCATGGGTGTCTCCTGACATGTGATGTGTGGCGTTTTTTATTCAGGGCCGGGCATGCAGCGGCCCGGCTATCTGCGCAGAACGCCGCTCGAGTCGATTTCGCGCATGATGCGCAACTGTTCGTCGGTCGGCGGCTCGGTGGTCGGCACCGGGCCGGTGATCGCCAGCTCGAACCCGGTTTTCCCCTGTACCTCCGCGACCGTGTGGCCGGGATGCACTGAACGTAACCGCATGCGGCGGTCGGGCGTCTCGAAATCCATCACCGCCAGCGGCGTGACGACGCAGACTGGACCCTGTGCCCAGGACGGCCGGTAGCGTGCCAGTTCCTCCGGCCCGCTGTGCCCACGCCCGCTGATGAAGTCGACCTTCTCGACGAACAGGCGCGGATTGTGGTGCTGGACGTAGGCGATGCCGCGGCCGACCGACGCGTTGAAGCCGAGTCCGACGGTCCCCGGGCCCCGGGTGATGGGATTGTCGTAGTCGCCGATGGCTACCATGTTCATATTGCCAAATTTGTCGATCTGCATTCCGCCCAGGAACAGGACAGAGAAACGGCCGGTGAATTCAAAGTCGATGATATCGCCCAGCGGGGTGCGGTATTCGGCTCCGGCCAGATTGCGGAAATCGGCCGCCATCTCCAACAGCGCACTGGCCTTGGGGTTGACAGCGCCGCTGCCTCCATACACGAACCACAGATTAGGCGCATGCGTGCGCTGCGCCAGGCGCAGGGCACAGGCCGGGATCTGGGAAGACGTTCCAACCGCGGCGAAGTCGTCGTCCCGCAACTCGCGCGCAATCGCGGCGACCATCAGTTCCGAATTCGAGAATTCCATGTTGCCCCCTTATTGGTTTTTGATGCGCAAGGCGTCCAGACGGGTCCGGCCGATTGCATTGAACAGGTCCACGTCATTTCGATGGGCGAACACGTAGCGGTCGAGATACTCGCCGGTGCGATTCTCCTTTGCGAGTTCGTTGTACTCGACGAGGTTCTCCCGGTCGTAGTCGTACACGCCAGGACAGGCCGCGGGATAGGTGCCGAAGGGCGCGTGCACGACCGACTCGACCAGCACGCCAGGCAGGGTGGTGTGCCGCGGATCGAGCGAGGCGGTGTCGACGATCTCCTCCGCGCTCAGGATCACGCGCTTGGACGCCTTGGCGATGACATCCTCCATGTGGCGCCCGCCGAGGCTTAAAGCGTTCCCGTAAATATCCGCCTTGGCCACGTGGATGAGACAGACATCGGGATGCAGCGGCGGGATGGCGACCGCCGGTTTTCCGGTGAACGGGTCGACGATCTCCTTGTAGACTTCGGGGCTGACCTTCGGCAGGTCGGTCAGCAGGTGGATCGGCGGCAGCGCGACGAACGGTAACCCGCTGCCAGCGGCCCGTAGTCCGTGGAAGATCGCCGGCTCGTCTGCCTCGACGATGACGATCTCCTTGGCCTCGGCGGCGCGCCGGAAGTTCGGCGCCAGGCCGAAAAACTCGAGCCCGATGTACGAGACGTGGACCTTCGCCACCAAGCCGGCGGCGATCAGCATGTCGACCCACAGGCCGGTGGCCGGCGTCGGGATGATCTCCAGCTTGCACGGCTTCTGCCGCAGCAGTTGGCGCACCAGCGCCATCGGCGTGTTGCTCAAGTGGACGCCGCCCACCAGCACCTTCGCCCCGACCGGGATGCCAGCCATCGCTTCTTCAATCGATTGCAGCTTGCTCTTGCGTTGACACATCATGTCTCCTTGGATTATTTGCCGGACACCGGTTCGGGAACGCCGCTGTGCGATGGCTGACTAAGCGCGGTTCTGAGCTCCCGTTTCAGGATTTTCCCCATGCTGTTGCGTGGCAACGATTGAACAAATTCGATTTTCTTGGGGA
Organism: Noviherbaspirillum sp.; assembly: GCA_028292785.1. Next base: position 5,738 of record JAQGLQ010000005.1, read on the forward strand.
CCTTGTAGTTGGCCAGCGACGCACGGCAGTGCGCAATCAGTGCCTCCTCTTTGATCGGACGGCGTGCGACCACGACTGCTGTCAACATCTCGCCCCAGCGCGGATCCGGTACGCCGACAGCGGCGGCCTCCGCCACGTCGGGATGCTCCATCAGCATGTTTTCCACCTCGATCGACGACACGTTCATGCCCCCGGTTCGGATCACGTCCTTGATGCGATCGACGATATAGATATAGCCGTCCTCGTCGACCAGCGTCGCGTCGCCGG
>JAQGLQ010000013.1 GCA_028292785.1 Noviherbaspirillum sp.
CCGATGGTCAGGTTCTGGCGGATCGACAGGTGCGGGAACAGTTCGAAGTTCTGAAACACCATGCCGATGCGCGCGCGCAGCCTCGACAGATTGGTTTTCGGATCGCCCACCGAGACGCCGTCGACCAGGATCTCGCCTTTCTGGAACGGCTCCAGACCGTTGACGGTCTTGATCAGCGTCGATTTGCCCGACCCCGACGGGCCGCACACCACCCCCACGTCACCCTTCTCCACGCTGGTCGTGCAATCGCCCAGCACCTGGAACTCGCCGTACCATTTGCTGACGTTTTTCATGTCGATCATGTAACCATCCTTTTCTGAAAGCGCTTGACCAGCAGCGAAGCGCTGAAGCAAATAACAAAATAAACCGCGCCGGCAAACAGCAGCAGCTCGACGATACGACCGTCGCGCTCTCCTATACCGTAGGCCTGGCCGAAGAAGTCCGCCAGTGCGCTGACATACACCAGCGACGTGTCCTGGAACAGGACAATGCCCTGGGTCAGCAGCAGGGGCACCATGTTGCGGAATGCCTGCGGCAGCACGACCAGGCGCATCGACTGGGCATACGTCATACCAAGCGCCTGCGACGCATAAATCTGGCCTTTCGGCACCGACTGGATGCCGGCCCGGATGATCTCCGAATAATAGGCCGCCTCGAACAGCGCGAACGCCACCAGCGCCGAGGTCAGGCGCAGATCGGTGCTGGGCGAAAGATTGAATAACTTCTGCAGCAGCTGAGGCACGATAAGGAAGAACCACAACAGCACCATCACCAGCGGGATCGAGCGGAAGATATTGACGTAGCCGGCGGCGAACCATTGCAGAGGCTTGACGCTGGACAAGCGCATCATCGCCAGCAACGTGCCCCAGATGATCCCGACCACGACGGCGGTCGCCGTGATCTGAAGCGAGATGAGCATGCCCTCACCCATGACTTCGAGGGTGTCGGCATTGATGGAACTGAAATCGAATGAGTAGGCCATCTGCTCTCCCTTATTTGCTGCCGATGTAGCCGGGCACCCGCGCCCGATGTTCGACCAGGCGCATCAGCAGCATGACCGCGACGTTGATGACCACATACAGCAGGGTAACTGCGATGAAGGATTCATAAGGCTGTGCGGTGTAGTCGACCAGTTGCCTGCCCTGCGCCGCGAGTTCCAGCAGGCCGATGGTCGATGCAACGGCCGAGTTCTTGAAGATGTTCAGGAATTCCGAAGTCAGCGGCGGCACGATCAAACGGTATGCCATCGGCAGCATGACGAAACGATAAGTCTGCGGCAGGGTCAGGCCGAGCGCGAGCGCGGCGTTCTTCTGGCCGCGCGGCAGCGAATTGATGCCGGAACGCACTTGTTCCGCGACCCGCGCCGCCGTAAAGGTGCCGAGACAGAGAACCGCCGCGATGAACTGTTGCGCGACCGGGTTCATGCTCTTTATCTGGTCTCCGTAAGGGAGCAGGTCCGGCATCACGAAGTACCAGATGAAGAGCTGCACCAGCAGCGGAATATTGCGGAACAGCTCGACATAGACGGCCGCGATACCGGACAAAAGCCGGTTCGGCACCGTGCGCAGGACGCCGATCACCGAGCCGAGAATCAGGGCGATGACCCATGCCGACAATCCGAGCACCAGCGTGATCAGAGCGCCGGACAACAGCCAGTCCAGATAGGTCTCGTTCTTCGCCGCGGCCTGAAAGAACACGTCCCAGTTCCAGTTGTAATTCATGGTTCGGCCTTCAAAGAAAAACGGAAGGACGCCGTCCTTCCGCCGTGTGAAGCAATCAGTCTATGTGCTTAATCGAAAGGTTTGTCGTTCGGATTCTTGAACAAAGTTTTCATGTCATCCGACAACTGGAAATTAAGGTTCAGCCCCTTGGGCGGCACGGGTTGCATGAACCATTTATTGTAGATGCCATTGACCTCACCCGATTTCATCAGACCGGCGATCGTATTGTCGATCACTTTCTTGAATTGCGGATCGTCACGGCGCAGCATGCAGCCATAGGCTTCCCGAGTTTGCGGCTTGCCGACCACGACCCAATCGTCGGGCTTTCTCGCCTTCGCGCGCTCGCCATACAGCAGCGCATCATCCATCATGAACGCCGCGGCGCGGCCCGACTCAAGAGTCAGGAACGACTGTCCATGCTCTTTCGCGCTGATGATGTTCATGCCCATGTTCTGGTCGTCGTTCATCTTGCGCAGCAGCCTTTCCGATGTGGTGCCCGCGGTGGTGACGACGTTCTTGCCCTTCAGGTCGGAAAAGTCCTTGATCCCCGAATCCTTCTTGGTCATCAGGCGCGTGCCGATGATGAAAATGCTGTTGGAAAATGCCACCTGCTTCTGGCGCTCGGCGTTATTGGTGGTCGAACTGCATTCGATGTCGACAGTGCCGTTCTGGATCAGGGTAATGCGGTTCTGCGGCGTGACCGGGATTTCCTTGACCTGGAGGTTCGGCAGCTTCAGCTCGGCTTTGATCGCGTCGACCGCGCGCGTCATGATCTCGTAGGAATAGCCGACCTGGCGCACACCGCCGAGGTTGTAATTGAAGGGGATGGAGGACTCCCGAACGCCAAGCGTAATCGTGCCGGAATCCTTGATTTTCTTGAGCGTACCCGTCAGTTCCTGGGCCTGCACCGAACACGCGAACGCTCCGATTCCAATCGCAAGCATGAACAGCTTCGATGAATACATAACCCCTCCTTGAAAATAAAGTGTTGCTTAGTGTATCAAAACCGATATTTTATTCAGTGGATATCCAGTGAATGTCCCAAGCGTTTTTGAAGTTATTTGGAGCGCATCAAACGTGGGGGCTCAAGCGCACGGCGGCGGGCCGGACCTCCGCGTTTATCATCATGCGGGACCATGCTGCAGACAAGGTCCCGCATGACGGCATCGCGTCGGAACGATCAGGGATACAGCCCGCGCAATTCACGCGCTTGCAGAACCCGGGTGCATGCCACGATGAAGGCGGCGGTCCGCAGCGAGACTTTCTTGTCCTCCGCCAGTTGCCATACCGCGGCAAAGGCATCGCGCATGATGCGGGTCAGGCGCAGATTGATCTCGTCCTCGGTCCAGAAGAAGCTGGAGAAATCTTGCACCCATTCAAAGTAACTGACCGTCACTCCGCCCGCATTCGCGATCACATCCGGCACGATCAGCACACCCTTGTCGTGCAGGATGTCATCCGCGCCCGGCGTGGTCGGTCCATTGGCGCCTTCAAGAATGATTCCGGCCTTGATCCTGCCGGCATTCGCTTCCGTGATCTGCTGCTCCAGTGCTGCGGGGATAAGAATGTCGCAGTCGGTTTCCCAGAACGCCGCGCGGTCCCTGATCGTTTCGGCATCGCTGAAGCCGGCCACGCTGCCATGGCTGGCGATATGCGCCTGCAAGGCATGCACATCGATGCCGCTCTCTTTGGTCACGGTACTGGCATGATCCTGCACGGCAACAATTTTCGCGCCGGCTTCGGCGAACAGGCGCGCGGCCACGCCACCCACGTTGCCGAACCCCTGCACTGCGATGCGCGCGCCCTTCAGATCGAGTCCGCGCTTTTCCGCCGCTTCGCAACCGACGACGAAGACGCCGCGGCCCGTGGCCTCATGCCTTCCGAGGCTGCCGCCAAGCGAGATCGGCTTGCCGGTCACCACGCCGGAGGCGGTGCTGCCCTGGTTCATGGAGTAGGTGTCCATCATCCAGGCCATGATTCTTTCATTGGTATTCACGTCGGGCGCCGGAATGTCCTTGGTGGGCCCGATGATGATGTTGATCTCGCTGGTGTAACGACGCGTCATGCGCTGCAGCTCGCCTTCGGACAGGGTGCGCGGATCGACACGGATGCCGCCCTTGGCGCCGCCGTAGGGGACATTCACCGCAGCATTCTTGACCGTCATCCATGCCGACAGGGCCATGACCTCGGACAGCGTCACGTCCTGGTGAAAGCGCACACCGCCCTTGCCGGGGCCGCGCGAGGTATTGTGCTGCACCCGGTAACCCTCGAAGTGGGCAATGGTGCCATCATCGCGCTCGATGGGAACATCGACGATCAGAATGCGCTTCGGACGCTTCAGGGTTTCCACCCAGCGCGCGAGCGACCCGAGATGGGGCGTGACACGCTCGATCTGTTCCAGATAATCGCCCCACGGGCCGATTTCGCTGCGATGGAGATAAGACGGGATTTCATGGGGAACTGACATTGAGTGTTCCTTTCAATTTGTTTCAGATACGAGAATGAACGCGATGGTAGAGCAACGCGCGATTGCCTCTCCAATGCTTTGTTCGCATGCAACTATGCATGGAACGCATAAATACCGACAGTGCTGAAGCGGCGCGGTTTCATGCGCGTTTGCCGGCCGCCCGCGCAAGTTTGCGCACCTGTGCAAGGGATGCGGATTCATTGCGTTGCACCAGATAATTCCATAGTGTCGCGGTGATCGGCTTGCCCGGCCGCTGCCCGGTCGGTCTCTCCCGATACAAGCGGATTTCCATGTTGACCTCCCAACTGGCACGCCCGCCATCGGCGCGCGCCAGCAGTTTTTGCTTCACTTCCCGCGTGACCGCGGATTCCGGCAGGAAGGCAAGTCCGCGGCCTTCCAGCGCCATCATCTTTAATCCCTCCGCCATATCGGTTTCATAGCATTTTTCCAGATGAAGCGGCCGATCCGTATTGGCAAGCAGCAGTTCGACCATGCGGCCGAGATAGGCATTGGCAGTATAGGAAAGGAAAGGAAGAGGCGTTTTTTCGCTGCCGGGCAACACCATGTCCGGCACGCCCGTCTTGTTGCAGCGGGCATAAGCGCGCAGCGCTTCCGACCCGAGCGTGAGCATGTCGTAGCGGCTTGCGTCCAGCTGCACCGGCTGGCGCGGATGGTGGTAACACAGCACCAGGTCGCAGCCGCCTTCCACCATGGTCAGCACCGCATCGTGTACATTGAGCGCGATGAGGCGCGTATTGATCCTGCCGAAGCCGGCCTCGATAGCGGTCATCCACTTCGGCATGAAGGTCAGCGACAAGGTGTGCGGCACGGCGAAATCAATCGTGCTCTGCGCGGTAGGGCGCTTGGCGCGCATCAGCGCCCTGGCATTATTGATATGGCTGAGCATTTCGACCGCCTCTTCGTAGAATACCTCGCCGGCCTGCGTCAGGCGTGTGGGATACGAGGTGCGGTCTATGAGGTCGGCGCCCAGCCATGCCTCCAGCGACTGGATGCGGCGGGAAAAAGCCGGCTGCGTGACATGACGCAGTTCGGCCGAGCGGCTGAAGCTGCGGGTTTCGGCGAGCGAAATGAAGTCTTCCAACCATTTGGTTTCCATTTCGCTATGGTAGTGGCATTGCCAGCGGAAGCGAAACAGCTATTAGTGTCCGATCAGTTTTTTAAGGACCTGTTCCGAGTCCGAGTCTGTCAGGCAACCGCTTCTTCCTCATCGCCTTCGTCCGCCGCGGGCGATGCATCGATATCGTCCTTGTGCGCTTGCTGCCGCGCCCACATCTGCGCATACGCGCCCTGCGCGAGCAACAGTTGCGCGTGCGTGCCGCGCTCGATGATGCGGCCGTGCTCCAGTACGATGATCTGGGCCGCGTCGACTATCGTGGACAGGCGGTGGGCGATGACCATGGTGGTGCGGTCCCTGGCGATCTCCTTGAGCTGCGCCTGGATCGCCTGTTCCGATCTGGAATCGAGCGCAGAGGTTGCCTCATCGAAAATAAGAATGGATGGGTTCTTCAGCAACGTCCTGGCAATGGCTACCCGCTGCTTTTCGCCGCCCGACAATTTGAGTCCGCGCTCGCCGACCATCGTGCCATAGCCGTCCGGCAGGCTTTCGATGAAGTCGTGGATGTAGGCCGCCCTGGCGGCCGCGACGATCTCGTCGCGGCTCGCGCCAGGCTTGCCGTAGGCGATGTTGTATTCGATCGTATCGTTGAACAGCACGGTGTCCTGGGGCACGATGCCAATTGCCTTTCGCAGCGAGGTCTGCGTGACGTCGCGCAGGTCCTGGCCATCGATCGAGATGGCGCCGCCGCCAATGTCATAGAAACGGAACACCAGGCGCGACAAGGTCGACTTGCCCGAACCGCTGTGCCCCACCACGGCGGTCGTGCTGCCGGCCGGAATCGTGAAATCCACATCGAACAGAATCTGCCGCTTGGCTTCATAGCTGAAATCGACATGCGAGAATTTCACCTCGGCGCCCTTCACCACCAGAGCCTTCGCATGCGGAGCATCGGCCACTTCCCGGTGCTGGTCGAGCAAGGTAAAGAGACGGTCGGTATCGGCGAGGCTCTGCTTGATTTCACGATAGATCACGCCGAGAAAATTGAGCGGGATATAAAGCTGGATCATGAAGGCATTCACCAGCACCAGATCGCCCAATGTCATCGTGCCGTCGATCACGCCCTGGGTCGCCCGCCACAGGATCAGCGTCACTGCCGTGGCGATGATCAGCGACTGCCCGGTATTCAGTATGGAGAGCGAAGTCTGCGACTTGACCGCCGCGGTCTCCCAGCTT
>JAQGLQ010000021.1 GCA_028292785.1 Noviherbaspirillum sp.
TGCGGCCTGCACGTGGTCGACGGCAAGCTCATCCGCATCAAACAAATTGCATAAGCCAGATCGGTAATCATCATGAACACAGCAGTCGAACAATTCCTGACCAACTCGGCAGCCAACCGGCACCTGGACTGGCTCGAGTCCGAGGCCATCCACATCATGCGCGAGGTCGCGGCCGAGTGCAGCAACCCGGCGCTGCTGTTCTCGGGCGGCAAGGACTCGGTCGTCATGCTGCGCCTGGCCGAGAAGGCCTTCCGCCCTGGCCGCTTCCCGTTCCCGCTGGTGCATATCGACACCGGCCATAACTTCGAGGAAGTCATCACCTTCCGCGACAAGCGCGTGGCCGAACTCGGCGAGCGCCTGATCGTGGGCTCGGTCGAAGATTCGATCAAGCGCGGCACCGTGCGACTGCGCAACCCGGCAACCGACTCGCGCAATGCGGCGCAGGCAGTGACGCTGCTGGAAACCATCGCCGAACACAAGTTCGACGCCTGCATAGGCGGCGCCCGCCGTGACGAGGAAAAAGCCCGCGCCAAGGAACGCATCTTTTCCTTCCGCGACGAGTTCGGCCAGTGGAACCCCAAGGCGCAGCGGCCGGAACTCTGGGACCTGTACAACACACGCGTGCATCCCGGCGAGAACATGCGGGTCTTCCCGATTTCCAACTGGACCGAGCTCGACGTCTGGCAATACATCGCGCGCGAAAAGCTGGAACTGCCGCCGATTTACTTCGCCCATCAACGCCAGGTGATCCCGCGCAACGGATTGCTGGTGCCGCTGACCGATCTGACGCCGGCCAAGGAAGGCGAAAAAGTAGAGACGCAGACCGTGCGCTTCCGCACCGTGGGCGACATTTCCTGCACCTGCCCGGTGGCTTCCGATGCGGCTACCGTGGATGCGATCATCGCCGAGACGGCGGTCACGCAAATCACCGAGCGCGGCGCCACCCGCATGGATGACCAGACCTCGGAAGCCTCGATGGAAAAACGCAAGAAAGAAGGATATTTCTGATGAACGCCGTGGTTGAACAAAGCGCCCCCAACGCCAGCGCGCAGAAAAAAACCGCCGAGCGCGGCCTGCTGCGCTTCATTACCGCCGGCTCGGTCGACGATGGCAAGAGCACCCTGATCGGACGCCTGCTGTTCGACAGCAAGGGCATCTTCGCCGACCAGCTGGCCTCGATTTCGCGCGCCAAGCACAAGCGCACCGTGGGCGATACCATCGACCTGTCGCTGCTGACCGACGGCCTCGAAGCCGAGCGCGAACAAGGCATCACGATCGATGTGGCGTATCGCTACTTTGCAACGCCCAAGCGCAAATTCATCATCGCCGACACGCCCGGCCATGAGCAGTACACCCGCAACATGGTCACCGGCGCATCGACCGCCGACGCCGTGATCATCCTGATCGATGTCTCGAAAGTGAAACTGGGCGCGGACGGCAGCGTCGAACTGCTGACGCAGACCAAGCGCCATTCGACCATCGCCCACCTTCTGCGCATCGAACATGTGATCGTTGCCGTCAACAAGATGGACCTGGTCAACTACGACCAGACCGTCTATGACAGGATCGTCGCCGCATACCAGGAATTCGCGCAGCGCCTCGGCCTGCGGGATATCCGTCCGATTCCGCTGTCGGCGCTGGCAGGCGACAATGTGGTGGATGCCGGCGACAAGATGCCCTGGTACAAGGGTCCTACCCTGATCGAACTGCTCGAGTCGCTGAGCGTCTACGAAGAATCGCATGATGAGCCGTTCCGCTTCCCGGTGCAGCTGGTGGCACGGCACAACGGCCATGAAGCCAACGATTTCCGCGGCTACATGGGGCGCATCGAAGCCGGCAGGGTACGCAAGGGCGACAAGCTGGTAGTACAGCCCAGCGGACTGACCGCTACGGTCAAGGACATCGTCACGCTGGACGGCTCGCTCGACACGGCGGTGGTCGGACAATCGGTGACGCTGCTGCTGGAAGAGCACCGCGATATTTCGCGCGGCGACATGCTGGCCGCGGCCGATACTCCCGCCACCCTGCTCAAGACCGTGCAAGCGGAAGTGTGCTGGCTGTCGGAAGAACCGCTGGACATGCGCCGCAAATACTGGCTCAAGCACACCACCAAGCAGGTCGCCGCACGCGTCGCCAGCATCGACACGCTGCTCGACATCAACACGCAGGAGCGGCACGCCGCCGACGCGCTCAAGCTGAACGACATCGCGACCGTCTCCATCAATGTGCAGCAGCCGCTCGCGGCCGATGCCTATGACGCGATCCGTTCCACCGGCGCGTTCATCCTGATCGACGAAGTGACGCATCAGACCGTTGCCGCGGGGATGATCCGGGTCGCCTGATCCCGTAGCGCCCGATGCAAGCGACACCGCCGAAAGATCCGCCCCAAACCCGGTATGGCAAGGTCTATCTGGTAGGCGCCGGACCCGGCGCCCCGGACCTGATCACGGTTCGGGGCGCGCGTATCCTGGCGCAGGCGGAAGTCGTGCTGCACGATGCCCTGGTTACCGAGGAAATGCTCGCCCTGTGTCCGCAAGCGCTCAAGATTTCCGTCGGCAAGCGCTCCGGGCAACGCTCGACTGCGCAAACACTCATCAATGCCCAACTGGTGGAATGCGCGCGCAAGTACAAACTGGTGGTCCGGCTCAAGGGCGGCGACCCGATGATATTCGGGCGAGCCGACGAAGAACTGCGCGCGCTGGAAGCCGAGGGTATCGAAGTCGAAGTCATTCCCGGCATCACTGCCGCGCTCGCGGCCGCAGCCTCCACCAGGCAACCTCTCACCAAGCGCGGCATTGCGCGCAGCGTCGCGTTTTTCACTTCGAGCACGGCACCCGGCCATCCCGAACAAACCACCCTGCCCGATTGCGACACCTTGATTCAGTATATGGGCGGCAAAGAGGCGGTGGCTACCGCGCAAAAGCTGCTTGCCCAAGGGCGCTCGCCTGACCTGCCGGTGGTTGTGGTGGAAAACTGCAGCCGCCCCAATGAACGCGCGCTTCGTCTGCGGCTCGGCGAACTTGAACAAGGCCTGTCGGGCTGCCAGGGGCCGGTACTCGTCATGATCGGCGAGGCTTTCGCGCCGCGTGCCGGCGAACAGGATGCCGGCGGGAACCCGGCGGCCTGAAGGCCATCAGGCGCGCGTCAGGCTTTCGACGCAGTAGAGCGCGATCGCATTCAACACCGCCGGGTCTTCTCCCACCGCACCGGCAATCCGCAGGCTCAATTGCGGATGTGCTTGCCGCAGCTGTTCCGCGAGCAGCGGCAAGTCGCGCAACACATGCCCACCCTGGCCGAAAAATACCGGCACCACCGTGACATCGTCGCAGCCGGCTTGCGCCAAGCGCCCTGCCAGCTCGGGCAATTGCGGCGACATGAGTTCGAGAAAGGCCAGCGCGACGGTCACGTCAGGCAGCTTCGCTTGCAGGATCTGCTGCAGCCGTTCGAACGGCGCCGCCCAGCGAGAATCGCGCGCGCCATGCGCGAACAAGACCAGAGCGCGTTGCGTCATATCGTTCCCCTAATGTCTTTGCACCCGCAGGAGCGTGAACATTCCCACCAGCAGGAATAATCCGCTCGGCAGCAGGGCAGTAACCAGCGCGGGCCAGGTATTCAGCAATCCCAGGTGCGAAAACAGGCTGTTGAACAACTGGAAACTCACGCCAATCATGATCCCGATAAAAATCTTCAGGCTCACGCCGCCGGCGCGGAAATGGAGATATGCAAACGGCAGGGCAAGCGCCATCATGACCAGCACGGCGAAGGGATAGACCACTTTTTTCCAGAAAGCGATTTCGTAGCGCTCGGTGTTCTGGTTATTCTCGGCCAGGTGCCGGGTATAAGCCGCCAGGTCCTGGGCCGACATGCGATCGGGATCGGAGAACACGACGCCGAGAATATCCGGAGTGATTTCCGAAACCAGGTCGCGCGTCGCCAGCGCCCGGCTGGCCACCGCCGCCGTATTGTCGAGCGCATCGCCGGTAAACAGCGTTTCCGATACGTCTACCAGTCGCCAGGTATTGTTGCCCCTGTAGTCCGCGTGCGCCGCCTTGACCATCGCCGTCAGACGGAAATCGCGATCGAATTCATAGAGCTTAAGGTTTCTCAGCTGTCCATTCGGCCGCACCTCCTTTACGTTCAGAAAACGCGAGCCGATGGATTCGCCGCTCAACCCATTCTTTCGTACGACATCCTTGGTCCATAACCCGGAGCGGAATTCCTGGGAAATCGAAGAACCTTGCACCTGCAGCTTGAGCTTCTCCGCCATGTCGCTGGTGGCCGGGGAAATCACTTCGCCGAACAAAAAGGTCAATGCCACGAAAACAAGTCCAATCTTGACGAGTATCCAGCCGGCCAGCGCGGTCGACATGCTGGATACACGCATGATCGTGAATTCCGAGCGTGCACCGAGCTGCGCCAGCGTATAGATAGTGCCGATCAGTACCGAGATCGGCATCAGGTCATAGATATAGCCCGGCAGTTTCATGCCGACATACAGGAATGCATGCTGCAGCCGGTAGCCGCCGCGCCCGACGTCGGGCAACTCGCCCATCAGGTCGAAGAACGCGAACAGCGCAAGGAAAGCGATCAGAACGAACACTACCGAACCCATCACTTCCCGCGCGATATATCGTTCCAGTACTTTCATTGCGCGTCCTTCTTCCTGAACAGCCATGCGCGCTTGAATGCGCCCCATGCCGCCGCAGGATGATAGCGGCTGTTTACGAGCAACCGCCATGAAAAGAAAATAACCACTGCGGTCACTGCAAGAAAATGAATCGGCCACAAAGCAACAATGAAAGGCAGCCTGCCCTGCACGACCGTTGCCTGGAAAACGCTGACCATGTTGCTGTAGACCACGAACAGCAGCAGAGCGATCAGCAGATTG
>JAQGLQ010000061.1 GCA_028292785.1 Noviherbaspirillum sp.
ATTGGCAAGTGTACAGCTTTGCCATAACGACAAATCCAGGAGATACCAATATTGAAGTATGCGCTTCGCACATTTGCTGCCGTAGCGGCCGTTATCGTCAGCAGCCAGCTCAATGCGGCAACTGTCACCGTAGTTCCCTCCGATGTCGCCACGGCCCCGATGCTCAATCAGTGGTATCTCGCCAATTTCCGTACCGCGCCGGCTTTCACGTCGAATACCACAGCCGCGATCACCACGACCAACCCCCGCAACGGCAATGGTTCAGTCGAGATGTCCCTGACGAATGGCAGCGGCAAGGCCGACTATGCCTATACATGGGGATTTCAAAGTGGAAGAACGCTAGGCAACCTCGATGCGCTCAGCTATGAATGGTTCCGCAGCGGCAGCAGCACCGCACCCGGTGTCCAGCCTGCATTCCGTCTGCTTTACGATACCGACGGCGACGCATTAACCACGACCGACCAGGGCTATCTCATCTGGGAGCAAGTCTATAATCCGAATGCTTCCGCTGTCGTGAACGATCAATGGGTCAGCAGCAATATCCTCGGGGGCGATTTCTGGCAGCGCCAGTTCAGCCCCGGCTACACCGTCGAAAATTTCGACACAACCCTGGCTGAATGGATAAGCGGTCCGCGGCCGGGAGCGCCTGCAGACCAGTTGAGCGCCGATACCGCAATCCTCGGCATCGAATTCGGCATCGGTTCCGGCTGGAACGGCACATTCACCGGTTTTGTGGACACGGTTACATTCGGCTTCCAGGGAAACGAAGGCGTCACTTTCAATTTTGAAGCCAGTCGCGCCGCCGCCGTACCCGAGCCGGCAAGCCTGGCACTGCTGGGCCTTGGATTGCTGGGGGTAGTTGCTGCTCGCAGACGCAAGAAAGCATAAAATCCGGTCCCGACAAACCGATCCCGCTGCGGCGGGGTTGGTTTTTGCACGTGATACATATGGTGCGGAAACGGCGCACGCCGGTTGCAATTGATCCGCCCACCCTGCCGCGCGCATTGATTCCGCGGTTTGCCTGCCCCGCTGAAACCCGCGTAAAATCCCCTCCACGCGCGGGTGTAGTTCAATGGTAGAACGAAAGCTTCCCAAGCTTTAGACGAGGGTTCGATCCCCTTCACCCGCTCCAGACCGTTTCGAGGCACCAACCATACGGTGCCTTTTTTATTGGCCCCGCACTCAACAGTTACCAGCATGTCCGACCATACGCCCGCCAATGGGCAGCACAAACCCATGTTCTACGATCCGACCGAACATCGCATCCGCAGCTTCGTGACGCGCGCCGGCCGCCTGTCCACCGCGCAGGCGAAGGCGATCGAAACCCTCGGACCGCGCTTCTGCATTCCCTACGCCAAGGCGCCGCTTGTCCTCGATCAGGCGTTCGGACGCAATGCGCCCACCATTCTCGAGATCGGTTTCGGCATGGGCGAGACGACGGCGAAAATTGCCGCGGGCATGCCGGACAAGAATTTTCTCGGCGTCGAGGTGCATACGCCGGGCGTAGGCAGCCTGCTCAAGCTGATCGGAGAACAAGGCCTCGCCAATCTGCGCCTGGTCCAGCATGACGCCGTCGAAGTGCTGACGCACATGATCGCGCCGGCATCGCTGGCCGGCGCGCATGTGTTTTTTCCCGACCCATGGCACAAGGCAAGGCACAACAAGCGCCGCCTGATTCAAGGGCCGCTGGTCAGCCTGCTCGCCTCGCGCATCGCGCCCGGCGGCTATCTGCATTGCGCGACCGACTGGCAAGAGTATGCGGAGCAGATGCTCGAGGTGCTGAGCGCGGAGCCGGCCTTGCAGAACACGGCGCAGGGCTATGCGCCGAGACCGGACTACCGGCCGGTGACGAAGTTCGAGAACCGCGGCCTGCGCCTCGGTCACGGCGTATGGGATCTGGTCTTCGTGAAGAAGTGATTTTGCGGATCGTCTAGCCGAACTCGGAGATCAGCGCGACGATTTCTTCGCCATAGGTTTCCAGCTTTCTCTCGCCCACGCCGGAAATATTGCGCAGCTCATTCAGCGACAGCGGCTTGGCCTTCGCGATTTCGCGCATGGTAGCGTCGTGGAAGATCACGTATGCCGGCACGTTGTGTTTGCGCGCAGTCTCGACCCGCCACCAGCGCAGCTTCTCGAAAATCGCCTGGGCGCTCGCCGGCAGATCGCTTTCGGCATATCCCTTCGAGCGCGAGGCCTGGCGCTTCTGCCGCACCGGTTTCTGATACTGCCTCAGCTGCACCTTGCGCTCGCCGCGCAGCACCGGACGCGCCTCTTCGGTGAGCTTGAGCGCGCCATAGGCATCGTGATCGACCACCACCAGTCCGAGCGCGATCGCCTGCCGCACGATGGCGCGCCATTCGGCTTCGCCGATCTCCTGGCCGATGCCGAAGGTCGACAGCTTGTCATGCCGCCATTGCCTGATCTTTTCCGATTCGGCACCGCGCAGCACATCGATCACATGCGCCGGGCCAAAGCGCTGATCGACCCGGTAGACCGTCGATAACAGTTTCTGCATCTGCACCGAGCCATCGTAGGAGACCGGCGGATTGAGGCAGACATCGCAGTTGCCGCATGGCCCGGAAGGCTGGGCGAAATAATCGAGCAGGCGCACGCGGCGGCAGCCCATGGTCTCGCACAGGCCGAGCATGGCATCGAGCTTCGCGGTCTGGATGCGCTTGAACGCTTCGTCCGCCTCGGATTCGTCGATCATGCGCCGTTGCTGCACCACGTCCTGCAGGCCGTAGGCCATCCACGCATCGGCGGGTTCGCCGTCGCGCCCGGCCCGCCCGGTTTCCTGGTAATAGCCTTCGATGCTCTTGGGTAGATCGAGGTGGGCGACAAAGCGTACATCGGGCTTGTCGATGCCCATGCCGAACGCGATGGTCGCCACCATGACGATCGATTCCTCACGCAGGAATCGGGCCTGGTTCGAGGTGCGCGTGGGCAGGTCCATGCCGGCGTGATAAGGCAAGGCGTTGATGCCGTGCGCGTTCAGGAATTCCGCGGTCTCCTCGACCTTCTTGCGCGACAGGCAATACACCACGCCCGCGTCTTCCGCATGTTCCGACTGGATGAAGTCGAGCAGCTGCTTGCGCGCATTGGTCTTTTCGACAATCTGGTAACGGATATTGGGACGGTCGAAGGACGATACGAACTGCGCCGCATCCTCGAGCTGAAGACGGCGCGCGATTTCGGCGCGGGTCTGCGGATCGGCGGTCGCCGTCAGCGCAATGCGCGGCACTTCGGGGAAGCGTTCGTGCAGAATCGACAGCTTGATGTACTCGGGACGGAAATCGTGGCCCCACTGCGACCCGCAGTGCGCTTCATCGATGGCGAACAATGCGATCTTCGATGCCGCGAGCAGGTCCAGGCAGCGCGGCGTCATCAGCCGTTCCGGTGCGACATAGATCAGGTCGAGCTCCCCGTTGCGCACGCGCCGCTCGGTGCGCATCGCTTCATCGAACGACTGGGTGGAATTGAGGAAGGCAGCGCGCACGCCGACTTCCGCCAGCGCGTCGACCTGATCCTGCATCAATGCGATCAGCGGCGACACCACCACGCCGACGCCGTCGCGCACCATGGAAGGAATCTGATAACAGAGCGATTTGCCGCCGCCGGTCGGCATCAGGACCAGCGCATCGCCGCCCCGCGATACCTGTTCGACAATATCCGCCTGCTGGCCACGAAACGAGGGATACCCGAATACGGTTTGAAGAATGTGGAGCGCGCGCGCGCTGGTGTTCGTTTCTGACATCCCGCTATTTTAATCCGCCC
>JAQGLQ010000107.1 GCA_028292785.1 Noviherbaspirillum sp.
GCCGCACGCTGTACATCCTGGACGAGCCGACCACCGGCCTGCATTTCCACGATATCGATCTGCTGTTGAAGGTGATCCATCGTCTGCGCGACCAAGGCAATACCGTCGTGATCATCGAGCACAATCTCGATGTCATCAAGACCGCCGACTGGATCGTGGACCTTGGTCCCGAAGGCGGCGCGGGAGGCGGTCAGATCGTGGCGGTCGGTACGCCGGAGGACGTGGCGAAGAACCCGTCGAGCGTGACCGGCAAGTACCTCGCGCCGCTGTTGAAAAAGAAGTAACCCGGCGGCGGACGGCGCATATGGCAAAACATCTTCGCATCACCGGCGTCGTGCAAGGGGTGGGATACCGCGCATCGTTCGAAGCGCGGGCGCGCGCCCTCAAGCTCTCGGGATGGGTGCGCAACCGCCGCGATGGGTCGGTGGAAGCGATGGTCAGCGGCGACGCGCAGGCGCTGGAGAAGATCGTCGACTGGGCGCGTCACGGCCCGCCCGCCGCACGGGTAGATCAGGTAGCGGTCGCCGACGCCGACGAGGCCTCGGTAACGCCCGGAGTGTTCCGTACCGTCGCCACGCAGTGATTCAGCTGCGCAGGCCCATCCATAAGCCCACCGGCACGAAGGCCAGCGCGGCCAGATTGCCGAGCAAGACGATCGCAGCGACTTTTTCAGGTTCCTGACGGTATCGCTCCGCAATCATGAAGCAGAACACTGCCGGCGGCAGCGAAGCGAAAAGATACATCTGGCCGCGCTGCATCGGCGGCATCGCGAGCCAGCCGTCCAGTATCCATGCCACGGCGAGTCCCGCGAGCGGACACACGATTGCGCCGACCAGGCCAATATGCCAGCTCCTGAGGCTGACATCGAGCATGCGCACGCCGAGCGCAAACAGCATCAGCGGAATGCATGCCTCGCCCAGCATCCGCATTGCCTGCGCGAGCGGCGCCGGCAACGTAACGCGCATGACGGCGCAGGCAACGCCGAGCAGCATCGAGATCATCATCGGATTCGCAAGAAAGCGCCAGAACGGCGTATGCGGGCGGCCCTCGCCGGTTTCGATGATCTTGATGCCGACCGAAAAATAGACCAGATTGCCGGCCACGAACAATGCAACGGCAGCCGGCAGGCCCGCGCTTCCGAAGGCCAGCACCGCGAGCGGCAAGCCCATATTGCCGCAGTTGTTGTACATCATCGGCGGCACGAAGCTGCGCACATCGTAACCAAGCAGACGCGCCACCGGCCATGCGATCAATCCGGAGCCGAGCGAAATCAGCACGCCGGCAAGGATCAGCATGCCGTTTTGCGCGAGATCGAAATCCTTCGCGGCGAGCGCCGTGAATATCAGCAGCGGGCACAGCACATCGGTGCTGAGTCGGTTGACGGCCGTCATGTCGAGGCGAGCGGCCTCGCCGCGCAGCCGGGCATATCCGTAACCGAGAGCGATGATGCCAAATACCGGCAGGATGATGCCAAGGATGCGGTCGAACACTGCCATCGTTCAGTCCCGGTACAACCGTTCTTCCGCTCGCGAAACCGCTTCGGCCGAACCGCGCAGCACCACGATGTCGCCTTGCTGCAGAATGGTATCGGGGGTGAAGTCGACGCGGCTCTTGCCCCGGCGCAGCATCGATATCTCGGCGCCGAGTTCCGGCATTTTCAGTACCGCAAGCGGTTTGCCGATCGCTGCCGCGCCTTCGGATAGCGCCACCGAATGCAGGCGTACATGCAGGTGCTCTTCATGGTCCGGACCGTCGCCGGCGCCATGGAAGTAACCGCGCAGCGATGCATAGCGTTCATCGCGCGCCGCCTGCACGCGATGCACCACCCGCCGCAACGGCACGCCCAGCATGACCAGCGCATGGGACGCCAGCATGAGGCTGCCTTCGATCGCTTCCGGCACTACTTCGGCGGCTCCGGCGGCGCGTAGCTTGTCGAGGTCCGTATCGTCGTGGCTGCGCACGATCACGGGCAGTTCCGGCGCGATCTCATGCGCGAAATGCAGGACCTTGAGCGCGGATGCAGTGCCTGAGTAGGTGACGACCATGGCCGCCGCGCGATGTATGCCCGCCGCGACCAGGCTTTCGCGGCGCGCTGCGTCGCCATAGGACACGTTGGCGCCCGCCGCCTGTGCTTCGCGTACCCGGTCCGGGTCGAGATCCAGGGCATGATAGGGAATCCCTTCTTCATCCAGCAGCTTCGCAAGATTTTGCCCCCGGCGTCCGAAGCCGGCGATCAGCACATGCTTCTTGGTCGACATGGTGCGCGACGCAAGCTGGGTCAAGGCCAGCGACTGCATCATCCATTCATTGGCGGACAGCTTCAGCACGATGGCATCCGACTTGGCGATGATGAATGGCGCGGCGAGCATCGACAGCACCATCGAGGCGAGAATCAGCTGGATGATGAGCGGGTCCATCAGGTGCAATCCGCCGGCCTGGTTCAGCAGCACGAATCCGAATTCGCCCGCCTGCGCCAGCGCCAGGCCGGTGCGCAAGGATACGCCGGTAGACGCTCCGGACAGCCGCGTCAGCGCCGCGATCAGTCCGAACTTCAGCAATACCGGCCCGGTCAGCAGCAGCAGCACCAGCCACCAGTTCTCCAGCACCAGCGGCACATTGAGCAGCATGCCGACCGTGATGAAGAACAAACCGAGCAGAACGTCACGGAACGGCTTGATGTCTTCTTCCACCTGGTGCTTGTATTCCGTTTCGGAAAT
>JAQGLQ010000117.1 GCA_028292785.1 Noviherbaspirillum sp.
ACAGGGCTCAGGCTAACGGACAGGCTGCCAAGGCGCCAGCACGCAAGAAGGCAGCATGAAGCTGGCAACCTGGAACGTCAATTCGCTGAAGGTCCGCCTGCCGCATGTGCTGGAGTGGCTGGCGGCCAACCCCATCGATGTGCTCTGCCTGCAGGAAACCAAGCTGACCGACGACAAATTCCCGATCGCCGCACTGGAGGCGGCCGGGTATCAGGTCGCCTTCACCGGGCAGAAAACCTATAACGGTGTCGCGATCCTGTCGAAGCATCCGATGAGCGAGGTGGTGAAGAACATCCCGAGTTTCGAGGATGAGCAGCAGCGTGTCATCGCGGCGACCATCGAGGGCATGCGCGTGGTCTGCGCGTACATCCCGAACGGGCAGTCGGTCGAATCGGACAAATACCGGTACAAGCTGAAGTGGCTGGACGGCCTGCATGACTGGCTGGCCGGAGAAGCCGGGACGTATTCGAACCTCGCTCTTCTCGGCGACTACAACATCGCGCCGGAAGACCGCGACGTACACAATCCAGCCGCCTGGCAAGGCCAGGTACTGGTGTCGGAGCCGGAACGGGCCGCATTCCGGCGATTGCTCGACCTCGGATTCAAGGATGCGTTTCGGCTGTTCGAGCAGCCGGAAAAGGTGTTCAGCTGGTGGGATTACCGCCAGATGGCTTTCCGCCGCAACATGGGACTGCGCATCGACCACATCCTGCTGTCCCCTCCTCTCGCCGCCCGCTGCACCGCATGCGTGATCGACAAGGAGCCGCGCAAGCGCGAGCAGCCGTCGGATCATACGCCGGTGGTGGCGACGCTGGAGTAAGGCATCCTTTTACAATCTCCACATCGGCAGGCCTGGATGCAAGCCCGGCCTGCCGATGGCTACGCAATAGCGGCCCGGATCTGCTGCAACGACGCCGGATCTTCCAGTGTCGTCAGGTCGCCCGGATCGCGTCCTTCGCAAATCGCCTGAATCGACCGGCGCAACAGCTTGCCCGACCGTGTCTTCGGCAGCAGCGCAACGAAATACACCCGCGCCGGACGGCCGACCGCCCCAAGATGCTTGTCCACCGTTGCCATGATCTCGCCTTCGAGCGTCAGCCTGCCTTGCGGCGTTGCCGCGGGTTCGGGGTTCTTCAGGATCGCGAATGCAATCGCCACCTGCCCCTTCAGTCGGTCCTCGATGCCGACTACCGCGACTTCCGAGATGTTCGGGTGACTTGAAATGCTTTCCTCGATCTCGCGCGTGCCGAGCCTGTGTCCGGCGACGTTGATCACATCGTCGGTACGCCCGAGGATGAAATAATAGCCTTCGGCATCGCGTATGCCCCAGTCGAAGCTCGAATACACCTGCGCATTGCTGAAATTGGACCAGTAAGTGTTAACGAAGCGCTTATCGTCTCCATAAATGGTTTGCATGCAGCCCGGCGGCAGCGGCCCTTCCAGCACCACCACGCCCTTTTCATTCGGCCCGCACACTTCGCCGGTGGACTCATTCAGGAGCTTTACCTTGTAGCCGTACATCGGCACACCCGGACTGCCCAGACGCCCGGGACTGTCGTCGACGCCTCTGGCGATAGAAAGAATCGGCCAGCCGGTTTCGGTCTGCCAATAATTGTCGATCACCGGCACGCCGAGCGCGGAGGAAATCCACTGCGAGGTCGTTTCATCGAGCGGTTCGCCGGCGAGATAGAGCGCCTTCAGTGACGAAACATCGTATTTCTTCATGAATTCCGGCGGCTGCTTTTTCAGCACGCGCACCGCGGTGGGCGCGGAGAACATGCGCGTCACCTTGTACTTCTCGACGAGGCTCCACCAGATTCCCGCGTCGGGGCGGATCGGCATACCTTCATAGAGAATGGTCGCCATGCCGGCGATCAGCGGCCCGTAGACCGTGTAGGAGTGGCCCACCACCCAGCCGATGTCGGATGTCGAAAAATACGTCTCTCCGGCATTGCCGCAAAAGATATGCTTCATCGATGCGGCCAGCGCCACGGCGTAACCGCCGACATCGCGCTGCACGCCTTTCGGCTTTCCCGTGGTGCCTGAGGTGTAAAGAATGTAGGACGTCTCGTTCGACTCCAGCCAGACTACCGGGACCTGCGCATCCATGTGTTCGGCCCGCAGCGCGGCATAACCGGCATCGCGCCCTTCCAGCATGTACATTGGCGCCAGGCCGCGATCGACCAGCAGGACCGAGGCAGGCTTATGCTGTGCGCGCTCGATCGCATCGTCCAGCAGGTCCTTGTAGGTGACGACCTTGCCGCCGCGCGAACCGGCGTCCGCGGAAACGATCAGCTTCGGCCTGGCATCGTCGATACGCGTGGCCAGGCTGTTGGCGGCGAAGCCTCCGAACACGACCGAATGAACCGCACCGATGCGGGCACAGGCAAGCATCACGAACACCGCTTCGGCGATCATCGGCATGTAGATCAGCACACGGTCTCCACGGGCGACGCCGAGCGCCTGCATCATTGCTGCCGCGCGATTGACCTCGGCATGCAGCGCGCCGAAGGTGTAGACCTTTTCCGTACCCGTCTCGGTCGAGACGGCGATCAGCGCCGGCTTTTGCGCCTGCGTTGCAAGCCAGCGGTCGACCGCGTTGTGGCACAGATTGGTCTTGCCGCCGACAAACCATCTGGCGAAAGGCGGATTCGAATAGTCGAGAACCCGGGAAAACGGCTCGTTCCAGTCCACCAGGCGGGCCTGGTTCGACCAGAAGGTGTGCGGATCATCGATGGATTGCCGATAGAACTCTGCGTAGCTCATGCCGCCTCCTATCTTTGCTTGTACTCAGGCTACATCCGCCTTCCCGCCTCCAGCGCGAAAGAGCGCTGCGACGATCCGCTACGCTCTTTCAATCTTGACCAAAGGTCAGATCACGTAAAGATCGACGTATTCATGCACCGGCATCGCCTCCAGCTTTTGCTGGTCGAGCGAAACGTCGAGAATCGTCTTCTGCTGCTTGGCTGGAAAACGGCGCGCCAGGTTGGTCTTGAACTTCGCCTCGAGCAAGGGGATGCCGTCCGTGCGCCGCCGTGCATGGCCGATCGGGTATTCGACGACGACTTCCGGCAGCACTTCTCCATTGTTCAGTTCCACTGTCAACGCATTGGCGATCGAACGCTTCTGCGGATCGTGATAGTCAGCGGTGAATGCCGGGTCCTCGACACAGACGATCTTGTCGCGCAAGACGTCGATGCGCGGATCGATCGCGACCTCGTCCTCGTAGTCGGCAGCGGTCAGGTGGCCGTACAGCAGCGGCACCGCGACCATGTACTGGATGCAGTGATCGCGGTCGGCGGGATTGTTCAGCGGTCCCTTCTTGTCGATGATGCGTATGCATGCCTCATGCGTACGGATCGTGATCTTCCTGATGTCCGCCGCCGATTTGCCGACCTTGGCAAGCGCCGCATGCAGGGTCATCGCCGCCTCGACGGCGGTCTGCGAGTGGAACTCGGCCGGGAAGGAAATCTTGAACAGCACGTTCTCCATCACATAAGAGCCGTAGGGCCGCTGAAATTCGAACGGCCGACCCTTGAACAGCACATCACAGAAGCCCCAGGTCTTGGCGCTCAACACGGAGGGATAACCCATCTCGCCGGTTTTCGCCATCAGCGCGAGACGCACCGCGCGCGAGGTGGCGTCGCCCGCCGCCCACGATTTGCGCGAACCGGTATTCGGCGAATGACGGTAGGTACGTAACGACTGGCCATCGACCCAGGCGAGCGACACCGCGTTCAGGATCTCCTCGCGGGACAGGCCGAGCATCTCGGCCACCACTGCGGTCGACGCCACTTTTACCAGCACGACATGATCGAGGCCGACGCGGTTGAAGGAATTTTCCAGCGCGATGCAGCCCTGGATTTCGTGCGCCTTGATCATAGCGGTCAATACGTCCTTCATCGTCAGCGGCTTCTTGCCGCCCGCTACGGCGTTGCGCGACAGCCAGTCGGCGGTCGCGAGAATGCCGCCGAGATTGTCGGACGGATGTCCCCATTCGGCGGCGAGCCACGTATCGTTGAAATCGAGCCAGCGGATCATGGCGCCGATGTTGAACGCGGCCTGCACCGGATCGAGCTGGAACTGGGTGCCCGGCACTTTCGCGCCGTTCGGTACGACGGTGCCCGGGACGATCGGCCCCAGCAGCTTGGTGCAGGCCGGGTATTCGAGCGCTTCCAGGCCGCAGCCGAGCGTATCGATCAGGCAGTTGCGCGCGGTTTCATAGGCCAGCGGCGACTGGATTTGATAGCGCGTGACGTAATCGACGATGTCGACCAGTACCTGATCTGGCTCGGGACGTACATTGGAGATGTGAGCGGACATTTTCTTCCTTTGATTTCTGAACTGGCGATCTATTTTCGCGTGTTTTCGCGAGTTACTTGCGTTTGTTGAGCGGCACGAACTTCAGGTTTTCCGGTCCGACGTAATTCGCGCTCGGCCGGATGATCTTGTTGTCGATGCGCTGCTCGATGATATGCGCCGACCAGCCGGAGGTGCGTGCGATCACGAACAGCGGCGTGAACATGGCGGTCGGCACACCCATCATGTGGAAGGACACGGCGGCGAACCAGTCGAGGTTGGGGAACATTTTCTTGGCGTCCCACATCACCGTTTCGAGGCGCTCGGCGATCTCGAACATTTTCATCGACCCGGCCTCCTTCGACAGCCTGCGCGCGACTTCCTTGATGACCTTGTTGCGCGGGTCAGAGACCGTGTACACCGGATGGCCGAAGCCGATGACGACCTCCCTGTTCTCGACGCGCCGGCGGATATCCGCTTCCGCCTCATCGGGGGTGCCGTAGCGCTTCTGGATTTCAAAGGCAACTTCGTTGGCGCCGCCATGCTTCGGTCCACGCAGCGCGCCGATCGCACCGGCGAGCGCCGAATACATGTCGGAGCCGGTGCCGGCGATCACGCGGGCAGCGAAGGTCGATGCGTTGAATTCATGCTCCGCATACAGGATCAACGATGTATGCATGGCCCGTTCCCACTGCGCCGAAGGCTTTTCGCCGTGAAGCAGGTGGAGAAAGTGCGCTCCGATCGAATCGTCGTCGGTTTCGACCTCGATCCGGTTGCCGTTATGGCTATAGTGATACCAGTAAAGCAACATGGAACCGAGCGATGCCATCAGCTTGTCGGCGATATCGCGCGCGCCCGGCGTGTTGTGATCGTCCTTTTCCGGAAGCACGCAGCCCAGCGCCGATACGCCGGTGCGCATCACATCCATCGGGTGCGACGCGGCGGGCAGCCATTCGAGCGCCGCCTTCACGTTCGCCGGCACGCCGCGCAACGCTTTGAGCTTGGCTTTGTATGCCTTCAGCTCGGCTGCGGTCGGTAGCTTGCCATGCACCAGCAAGTGCGCGATCTCTTCGAATTCGCAGGCATCGGCCACGTCCAGAATATCGTAGCCGCGGTAATACAGGTTGTCACCGGCTCTGCCAACCGTGCACAGCGCCGTGTTGCCGGCAGCGACTCCGGACAGTGCCACGGATTTCTTGGGCTTGAAGGCCGGGGTTTGCTGTTCGCTCATGAAGTCTCCTTGTGTTATTTTGCTTTTTGCTGCGCAAACAGCGCATCGAGTTTTTGCTCGAATTCGTGATAGTTGATGCGATCGTACAGTTCATTACGTGTCTGCATCGTATCGACCACACCCTTCTGCGTGCCATCCCGGCGGATGGCTGTGTAAACATTTTCCGCCGCCTTGTTCATCGCGCGAAACGCCGACAGCGGATACAGCGCCAGGCCGACGTTTGCCGTTCTCAGTTCTTCTATCGTGAAAAGCGGCGTGGCGCCGAATTCCGTGATGTTGGCGAGCACCGGAACCTCTACCGCGTCGGCGAATTTCTTGTACATCTCGAGCTGCGTGATTGCTTCCGGAAAGATCATGTCGGCACCTGCCTCGACGCACGCCGCCGCCCGCTCCATGGCTGCATCCAGCCCTTCGACCGCGAGCGCATCGGTGCGCGCCATGATCACGAAATCATCATCGGTGCGCGCGTCGACCGCG
>JAQGLQ010000121.1 GCA_028292785.1 Noviherbaspirillum sp.
TGAATGTCCATGTCAGCATCGGTGAAGCCGTAGAAGCTTGGCTCCAGCTCGGGAATGTTCGGCCGCTCCTGGCGCTTGAGCGGATCGAGATTGGCCCAGCGGTTGCCGAGAAAACGATATGCGGAGATGAGCTGAGTGACGGCGACGCGCTTGCGTCCCATTTCGACGTCGGCGGTAGCCGTGACGGTACGGAGCGGTCCCTGCTTTGCACGCTCCGCGAAGGACGCGACGACAGGTGCGTGTGCGACGTCAGGCCGGGCGGTTCCATCGACAGCGGGTACGTGCTGCATGGCGTCGAAATACGCGCGCCAGTTGTCGGGGACGGAGCCAGGATTGTTGAGGTAAGCCTCGTACAGTTCTTCGACGTACGGCGCGTTACCTCCAAACAAATAGGAATTGGAGGAGTACTGCTGCATCATCTTGCTCACCTTTCTTCGCGTTTCGCGAGATTAGCGGGTTATTTAACCTTCCGCGACACGGCCTGACCGGTTAGCGGATTGCACATCAGTTGTGGGGAAGGGGCTACGTGACCTGAAGTGTTACTTCACAGAGGCGCTAGGATAGCATATTTACTTTGTCCAACAAAAAAGCGAGCTTGATAAGCTCGCTTTTTTTCATCGTGTTGCGAAAGGCAAATACGCTTTTAGCCCCGTGTGTTCATCGGAGGCACATCGCGCCGTGGCGCACCGACATACAACTGACGCGGACGACCGATTTTTTGCTCAGGATCGGAGATCATTTCATTCCCTTGCGCACTCCAGCCGACCGGGCGGGCCATGGCGAAGATACCGGTGAACAACGATACCGGAATGCCGAGCGCCGACTGTACGATGCCCGAGTAAAAGTCGACGTTCGGATAAAGCTTGCGTGAAACAAAGTAGTCGTCTTCCAACGCCACCTTTTCGAGAGCCATTGCAAGCTTGAACAGCGGATCATCCTGCAAGCCCAGCTCGTTCAACACTTCATGGCAGGTTTCGCGCATCAGTTTGGCACGCGGATCGTAGTTCTTATAGACCCGGTGACCGAAGCCCATGAGCTTGGTGCCGGAGTTCTTGTCCTTGACCTGCTTGACGAACTCGCCGATTTTATCGGCCGAACCGATTTCCTTCAGCATGTTCAGGGCTGCTTCGTTTGCACCGCCATGCGCCGGACCCCACAAGCAAGCGATACCGGCCGCGATACAAGCGAACGGATTGGCGCCGCTCGATCCCGCCAGACGCACGGTTGAAGTCGAGGCATTCTGTTCATGATCCGCGTGCAGGATCAGGATACGGTCCAGCGCACGGACGAGCACGTCATTGATCTTGTACTCTTCGCATGGCGTGGAAAACATCATGCGCATGAAGTTGGCGCTGTACGACAGATCGTTGCGCGGATAGACGAAAGGCTGGCCCACCGAGTATTTGTACGCCATCGCTACCAACGTCGGCATCTTGGCGATCAGACGTATCGCGGAAACCTCGCGGTGATGCGGATCGTTGATGTCGAGCGAGTCGTGGTAGAACGATGCCAGTGCACCGACCGTGCCGACGAGGACCGACATCGGATGCGCATCGCGACGGAAGCCGCGGAAGAAGAATTGCATCTGCTCGTGCACCATCGTGTGATGCGTCACGGTGTCGACGAACTTATCCTTCTCCTTCGCATTGGGAAGCTCTCCGTTGAGCACCAGGTAGCAGGTTTCGAGGAAGTCGCAATTGACCGCCAGCTGTTCAATCGGGTAACCGCGGTAAAGCAGTTCGCCCTTGTCGCCATCGATATAGGTGATGGACGAGTTGCAGGATGCCGTAGACATGAAGCCCGGATCGTAAGTGAACTTGCCAGTAGTCCCGTACAGCTTGCGAATGTCGACGACATCCGGACCGATCGTGCCTTTGTAAATCGGCAGGTCCAGTGACGCGGTGCCGTCGTCGAATGACAGCGTTGCTTTGGTGTCGGATTGGGGCATGGCTCTTCCTTCTTTTAAGAGGTGAGTCTGATTAATAATAAGAAGACAGAAAAATTAAAATACCAGTCGTCTACGTCCGGATTGAACTCAGGCGTCACGCAATCTTGCGAGCATCGCTTGCACATGCGGCAGGTCGCTCTCGCCTTCGAGTTCCTTCCGCGCGAGGAGCAGGTCCATGAGTTCGTTATCGCTTAATTCCATCAAGCGGGAAAACGCATCGACTTCCTCGTCGGTCAAACTGGTCTCATGAGCATCCAAGAACCTGCTTGCGATCAGATCGTTTTCGAGCAGTCCCCGACGAGCGCGCCAGCGAAGTCGCGCTCGTTTGACTGGATCGGCTTGATGCGTTACGGACATAATTCCTCGACGTTGTACCACTGAATTGCCGAAAAGCAGCTTCGGCGATCCGCCATGTCAGGCATGGGAGCAGTATTGCTCCGGTGCTCTACTAGACTGTGCGGCGCACCATCAGTTCTTTGATCTTTCCAATCGCTTTGGTCGGGTTCAAGCCTTTGGGGCAGACATCGACGCAATTCATGATGGTATGGCAACGGAACAGACGGTATGGATCTTCCAGATTATCGAGCCGCTCGTTGGTGGCCTGGTCGCGACTGTCCGCGATAAAGCGGTAAGCCTGCAGCAGGCCAGCCGGGCCGACGAATTTGTCGGGGTTCCACCAGAACGACGGGCAAGAAGTGGAACAGCAGGCACACAGGATACACTCGTAGAGCCCGTCAAGCTCTTCACGCTCGGCGGGATACTGCAGGCGCTCCTTTTCCGGCGGAAGCGTCTCGTTGACCAGGAACGGTTTGATCGAGTGGTATTGCTTGAAGAACTGCGTCATGTCGACGATCAAATCACGAATGACCGGCAAACCCGGCAACGGGCGCAGAACAATAGGTTGGGACAACTCATTCAGATTCGTCGTGCAGGCGAGGCCGTTTTTGCCGTTGATATTCATGGCATCGGATCCGCACACGCCTTCCCGGCAGGAGCGGCGCAGCGCCAGGGAGTCGTCGACATCGGATTTGATGCGCTGCAGCGCATCAAGCAGCATCTTGTCGGTGTCCTGAAGCTCGACCGTCAAGTCCTGCATGTAGGGCTTGGCATCCTTATCCGGGTCGTAGCGATAGATTTGAAATTTCAGAGTACGTGGCATGTTCTGGCCTTATTAGAAAGTACGTGCTTTAGGCTTGAAGGTTTCAACCGTCAGTGGCTGCTGATTGACCGGCTTGTAGTCAAGGCGATTGCCTTCAGAGAACCACAACGTGTGCTTCAGCCATTCCACATCATCGCGCTTGTCATAATCGCGGTGCGCATGGGCGCCGCGTGACTCTTTGCGGGCAGCGGCGGATACGATAGTAGACTTCGCGGTCTCGATCAGATTATCGAGTTCAAGCGCTTCGACACGGGCGGTGTTGAAGACCTTCGATTTGTCCTTGAACGATACGTGCTTGCGGCGTTCGTCCAGCTCCATGATTTGCTTCACACCCTCTTGCAGCAATTCGTCGGTACGGAACACGCCGCAATATTGTTGCATCGTGGAGCGGATCGCGTTGGCGACATCCTGCACGCGTTCGGAACCCGTACTCGACTCGAGGCGCGCCAAGCGCGACATGGCGACATCGGTAGCGTCGGCGGGAAGCGGCTTGTGTTCCTTCATCTTGAGGTTGCTGGCGACGATATGGTTACCGGCGGCACGGCCGAATACCAGCAGGTCGAGCAAAGAGTTCGTGCCCAGACGGTTCGCACCGTGGACCGAGACGCAGGCGCATTCGCCGATGGCGTAAATGCCGTTGACGACTTCGTTCTTGATTCCGTTCTTGGGGGCAACAACCTGACCATGGATGTTCGTCGGAATACCGCCCATCTGGTAGTGGATTGTCGGCACAACGGGGATCGGTTCCTTCGTCGCGTCGACGTTGGCGAACTTGTGGCCGATTTCCAGAATGGATGGCAGACGTTTCCTGATGGTATCGGCGCCAATGTGGCGCAGATCGAGCAGCACATGGTCCTTGTTCGGTCCGCAGCCGCGGCCTTCCTTGATTTCCTGGTCCATTGAGCGCGATACAAAATCGCGCGGAGCCAGATCCTTCAGCGTCGGTGCATAGCGCTCCATGAAACGCTCGCCGTTACTGTTGATGAGGATTCCGCCTTCGCCCCGAACGCCCTCGGTGATCAGCACGCCGGCACCGGATACGCCGGTCGGATGGAACTGCCAGAATTCCATGTCCTGCAGAGGCAAGCCCGCGCGTGCAGCCATCCCCATGCCGTCGCCGGTGTTGATGAATGCATTGGTGGACGCAGCGAAGATGCGCCCCGCTCCGCCGGTGGCGAACAAGGTGGTCTTGGCTTCGAGAATCATCACGTCGCCGGTTTCCATTTCAAGCGCGACCACGCCAAGCACATCGCCTTCCGCGTCGCGGATCAGGTCGATTGCCATCCACTCGACGAAGAAATGGGTTTTAGCGCGCACATTGCGCTGGTACAAGGTATGTAGCAGTGCGTGACCGGTACGGTCGGCCGCGGCGCAGGCGCGCTGCACCGGCTTTTCGCCGAAATTCGCGGTGTGGCCGCCAAATGGACGCTGATAAATCGTGCCGTCCGGGTTGCGGTCGAACGGCATGCCGAAGTGCTCGAGTTCATAAACAACCTTGGGAGCTTCGCGGCACATGAATTCGATGGCATCCTGATCGCCCAGGTAATCCGAACCTTTGACGGTGTCGAACATGTGCCAGTACCAGTTGTCCTCGGACATGTTGCCGAGCGATGCGCCAATGCCGCCCTGCGCCGCAACCGTATGCGAGCGGGTCGGGAATACTTTCGACAATACCGCGACATTCAGGCCTGCCTCGGCCAGTTGAAGCGAAGCCCGCATCCCGGAGCCGCCGGCACCGACGATGACCGCATCGAACCGACGCGATGGAATAGAAGTTTTAATTGCTGCCACGTTTAGGCCCTCCAGATAATCTGCACGGCCCAGCCGGCACAACCGATCAGCCACAGAACCGTGGCCACCTGCAATCCAAGCCGTACGCCAACCGGCTTGACATAGTCCATCCATATGTCACGCATGCCGACCCACGCGTGATAGAACAGCGACAGGAAGGTAACGAATGTCGCGATCTTGAACCACTGCTGGGCGAACAGACCGGCCCAACCTTCGTAGCTGAAATTCTTGCCGGCCAGAAAAACGGCGAGAAGGATGAGCGTGTACACCGCCATGACGACGGCAGTGACGCGTTGCGCGAGCCAGTCCTTGAGGCCGTAATGTGCCCCGACAACCAGGCGCTTCGGTCCGATATTATTATTTTCCATTTAGAGCGCTCCGATCAGTTTCAGTGCCACTACTGCCGTCACCGCCAGGCTTACCACAAATACGGCGACCGAGGTCTTGCGTGCCGAATCCTTGTCCAAACCGACATGGGTATCCATCAAAAGATGGCGGATGCCGGCGCAGAAATGATGCAGATAGGCCCAGACCAGCGCCAGGATGATCAACTTGACGAACCAGTGGGAAGTAAAGCCCTTGAAATACTCGAACGAGATTTCGGAAAGCAAGCTTTTATCAAGCAGATAGAGGACGAACGGCAAAAGCAGAAACATCAACGCGCCACTGACGCGATGAAGAATTGAAATGATGCCGGCAAGCGGCAATCTATACTGAACGATCTG
The DNA here is from genome assembly GCA_028292785.1 of Noviherbaspirillum sp. The sequence continues at coordinate 5,624 of JAQGLQ010000121.1, forward strand.
CGTAACATGAATGTTACGAAACTGCCGCCGACTTTTCTCTACGGCTTCAGACATGACACAACCTCCCTAAGCTTAAAAATCCCATAATTTTCGCCGATTTTTGTAATGCACACCATGTGTTATTGCAAATGCTCAATAAGAAACTTAATTTTCCGCCCTGCCGCCCATTTCTCGACACGTATCCGGCTTAATTCAATTCGTTCTGATAGTGGTGGCTGTCTGTCCGATATAAGCCGCGGCGCACCTCCACCGGCTTGTCCCCATAGGTGAACGACACCCTTTCCACGCTCAGCAACGGCATGTTTTCGGGAATTCCGAGCAACTGCGCCGTAGCAACGTCCGCGCCCACCGCGCGGATTTTCTCGGATGCGCGAATCATGCGCGTACCGAATTCGGTTTCGAATAAGCCGTACATCGGCCCCTTGTATTCGCTCAAGCGCTCGGCGGTCAGCCCTTTGAAAAGAACGCCTGGCAACCAGATCTCTTCGACGATGGTCGGTTCCCCGTCGAACGATTGCACGCGCTTGATATATACCAGGGAGTCGCCGGATTTCATATCCAGCTGCCGCGCCACTTCGGCAGGTGCCCGCAGACGCTTGACCTCGATGATCTTGTTCTCGGCGCTGTGCGCCTCGCCCTCGTCGGGCATGAGACGCAGGAAGCGGAACTGCGCGCGCGCCTCGTGGTGAGTAGCGACGAAAGTGCCTTTCCCCTGGCGACGCACGACGAGATTTTCGGCTGCCAGTTCATCGATGGCCTTGCGTACCGTTCCCAGACTCACCTTGAACCGGCTCGCGAGTTCGATTTCGCTCGGAATCAGTTCGCCCGGCTTCCATTCGCCGGATTGAAGACTCCTCGTAATGAGTGCCTTGATCTGCTGATATAGCGGACTGAAGGTAGGCGAAGTTCCGGGGGCGGGAGTGCCAGCTGGCGCACCAGGTATACCATTGCTCGTCGAATTGGGCGGAGTGGAACTCATAACTCTCGATTTCACCACAAACCGATCGTTGTCGTCTAGCAAAAAGTACTTACTGATATGTCTTATATAAGACATAAGATGCGCATTGACAACTGGGGCGCGGACGCCTACACTCGCGTGCAAATATTTTGCCGAACTGCCGTGGAGACGCGCACTTCCACCCTGCTCATGGTGCTTATCACATCAACTGACTTAATGGGACTCGACAGGTTTTCGACGGTATCATTACAGGCTCTCAGAATAATCCATAACAAACTCACTACCGTTTTCTTTACCACTTTGGAGATTCACCATGGCTAAAGCCCCCATGCGCGTCGCTGTGACCGGCG
>JAQGLQ010000207.1 GCA_028292785.1 Noviherbaspirillum sp.
GCCGCCGATGTCTCCGGCCAGGCTGCGGACGGCACTGCCGAACATGGTGGAAGACCAGATCATGAGCGACCCGGCCGAAAACGTGGTGGTTCCCGGCGATTTGCGCGACGATCTGCGCACGGTCGCCGTGGTGCACCGCGGCTGGCTCGAATTGCTGAGCAGGTCGATGGTCTCGCTCGGCGCGCGCAGCCTGTCGGCGGTGCCGGCCCAGCTGTGCCTGCCCGTCCAGGCCGGCTCCGCGGTGGCCGCGGTGGTGGAATACGGCATCGACGCCGATATCGCGATACGGCTGGCGGAGCAGAACGGCGCCGGCCTGCCGATCGCGGCGGAGCAGCCCGAACTGGTGGCGGTGGAAGTCATCCAGACGCTCTGCGCAATGGTGTCGCAGGTTCCGATCGACCTGTATGTGCAGAAAGGCCGGGCCCCCAATTACCAGGACGCGATCGGCATGGTCCCTGTCGCGCAGGGCCGGGTCACGGTGCATACCGATAGCTGGGCGCGCTGGATCGCCGGAGCGGAAAAAACCTCGCTCGACCTGATGACCGGGTTGGGCGCGAGTTCCGGACCGAGGATGAACTGGCGGCCATGGCGCTGGCCGCTCGCTCTCGCCGCCGGCCTGCTGATCGTGAACGCGATAGGATTGAACATCGACTGGATGCGTTCCAAACGCGAGGCTGAAGCCTTGCGGGCCGGCATGACCCAGACATACAAGTCGGCTTTCCCGAAAGACCCGGTGGTGGTTGATCCGGTGGCGCAGCTGCGGCAGAAAATCGCGGCCGGGCAGCGCGATTCCGGTCAACTCGCGCCGGACGATTTCATCGCCCTGACCGCCGCCTTCGGAGAAGCATGGACCGGCGCCGGACAAGGCCCGCAATCCATCGCAGGACTTGAATATCGCGACCGCGGCCTGTCGGTCAAGCTCAAGCCGGGCAGCAATGCGCCGGTGGAGCGGATCAAGACGGCGCTGGGCAGCCGCAACCTCACGGTGACGCAGGCCGGCGCGAATGTATTGCAGATAAGGAGCGCCAGATGAGTGCAGGCGGGAAGCTGGGTGAGCTGAAGAACGCCGCGTCGACCTTCTGGGACGCGCGCAATCAGCGCGAACGCAACATGCTCGTCGCGGCGCTGATCGTGATCGTCGTCGGCCTGTTCTATGTGCTGTTGATCGATCCGGCTGTCAGCGGACGCAAGGACCTCGAAACGAGATTGCCGGCGCTGCGCCAGCAGGCGGCGGAAGTGCAGGCGATGGCCAGGGAAGCCTCCGGCCTCGCGGGCAGGGCATCCGCCGCGCCGGCCGTCGTCCTGACGCAGGAAAGCCTGGAGGCATCGCTGGCGCGCAAGGGCATCAAGCCGCAGAGCGTGGTGCTGACGGGCGAGATCGCCAAGGTACAGCTGAGCGCCGCGTCGTTCGCCGGCACGATCGACTGGCTCGACGAACTGCGGCGCACGGCGAAGGTGTCGGTGATCGATGCGAACGTCGAAGCCCAGGCGCAGACCGACATTGTGAACGCGACCCTGACGCTGCGGCAGCAGAAAAGCGAATGAGGAACATCATGGCCGCGGCGCGGGCGACAGGCTTGAAGGTGTATAAGAGGGAGCGCAAGTGCGACGCATCATAGTGTGGTTGCTGGCGGGGATTGCCGCCGTTGCGTTGACGCTGATTGCATTCCTGCCGGCGGCCTGGATGGCGCCGCTGGTCGAGGCCCGGACCGGCGGGCGGCTGACGCTCGGCGATGCGCAGGGAACGCTGTGGCGGGGGTCGGCCTTCATCGGCGGCGCGCCGAGCGGCGCGGACCCGGTGACGCCCTTGCTGCCGGGACGCTTTGCGTGGCGCCTGTCGCCGATGGTGATGCTGGGGCAGGTCGACGCCGAAATCGAAAATTCCGCCGCGGTTTCGCAGCCGATCCAGGTGACCGGCAGCTGGCAGGAGTGGCTGGTGAGCCCGTCGTCGGTTTCCCTGCCGGCCGAACGGCTCGCCGGGCTCGGCGCGCCGCTGAACACGATTCAGCCGTCGGGACGCATGCTTCTGTCCTGGACCCCGCTGCAACTGGCGCGCGAGGGCGCGCAGATCGCCGTCACGGGAGCGATGACATTGCAGATGAACGACATTGCCTCGCGTCTGTCACCGATCAAGCCCCTCGGGGCTTATCAGCTGATAATGGATTGGCGCGGACAGCGGGCGAACATGGTCTTGAAGACCGTCAAGGGCCCGATGCTGCTGAGCGGTGAAGGCAGCCTGACCAACGGTCGGTTTCAGTTTTCAGGGAAGGCAGAAGCAGAAGCAGGACAGGAAGAAAAGTTGGCAAATTTACTGAATTTGCTGGGACAACGCCGCCGGGAAGGCGACAAAAATGTCATTGCGCTAGAGTTCAAATTAAAAAAAATCAAACAGCAACCACATTGAAAACCAAAACAGACTGGCGCCGCGTGAGTGCTACCGCCATGCTGGTATGCGCCATGGCCGGCGTCGTGCCGGCACAAGCCCAGGATCCATCCGCCAATCAGGCTACGCTCAATTTCGTCGGCGCGGACATCGAATCGGTGATCAAGGCGATCGGCCACTACACCGGGAATACCTTCATCGTCGATCCTCGCGTCAAAGGCACCATCAATGTCGTCACCGAAAAGCCGGTCAGCAAAGCGCAGGCGCTCGATCTGCTCGGGTCGGCATTGCGCCTGCAGGGTTTCGCGATGGTGCGGACCGAGGGCCTGATCAAGGTCGTGCCCGAGGCCGACGCCAAGCTTCAGGCCGGCACGATCCTGCCCAACAACGTCCGCGGCGACCAGATCGCGACCCAGATATTCCGCCTCAATTACGAGTCGGCGGCGAACATGGTGCCGGTATTGCGCCCGCTGATCTCGCCCAACAACACCATCAACGCCAATCCGGGCACCAACAGCATTGTCATCACCGATTATGCGGACAACCTGAGGCGCCTGGGCAGGATCATCAGCGCGCTCGACGCCCCGGCCGCGGCCGACCTCGACGTCGTGCCGATCCGCCACGCGATCGCCAGCGACATCGCCACCATGGTGAACCGGCTGATCGAGCCCAGCGCAGGGCCGGCGGCTCCGGGAGGGGAAGCAGGAAGAGTAGGCCTGATGGCGGACAACCGGACCAATTCCGTCATCATTCGCGCCCCTTCCCAGGCGCGCGCCAATCTCGCCAAATCGCTGATCGCCAAACTCGATCAGCCGACCGCCAATCCCGGCAACGTGCATGTGGTCTATCTGCGCAACGCCGATGCGGTCAAACTGGCGCAGACCCTGCGCGCCGTGGTGGCTTCCGACAGCTCGATCCAGGGTACGGGCGCGCAAGGCACCCAGCAGAACCAGCCGCAGTTGCAGCAGACCGGGCAGAGTCAGTCGCAGCTCGCCTCCGGTGCGCTAGGACAAGGGGGCCAGCAGGGCCAGCAGACGCCGGCCTCGCTGCCGACCGGCGGTCCGGCGGGATTCATCCAGGCCGATCCGTCGACCAACACCATCATCATCACGGCAAGCGAAGCCGTCTACCGCAATCTGCGCGCGGTCATCGACCAGCTCGACGCGCGCCGCGCGCAGGTATATGTCGAATCGCTGATCGTCGAGGTGCCGGCCACCAAGGCCGCCGAACTCGGCATCCAGTGGCTCGGTCTGTCGGGCGACGCCACCAGCAATTACCGCGTGGGCGGCGGCACAGCCTTCTCGACCGCGGGCAACAACATCATCAATCAGGCAGTCGCCACTGCGGCGCCCAACGGCGTCCCGCTGGCTCCCGGCAATGGCCTGACGCTGGGCGTGTTCCGGCAGATCGGCGGCAGGCTCGGACTTGGCGCGCTGGCCCGCGCGCTGGAAACCGACACCAATGCGAACATTTTGTCGGTGCCGAACCTGATCACGCTGGACAATGAAGAAGCGCGCATCATTGTCGGCCAGAACGTGCCGTTCATCACCGGCCAGTTCACCACGGCGGCTTCGGGCGGCGCCGCGGGGGTCAATCCCTTCCAGACCATCGAGCGCCGCG
>JAQGLQ010000092.1 GCA_028292785.1 Noviherbaspirillum sp.
AGGGGCTTGAATATATCCCAACTGTTCGGCGTTTCGTACTCAAATGATCAATAAATCCGGACATCCCACTCCGCATGCTTTAAAAATGGGCGCATAAAGCATGAAGGATAGCCCTGCCCGATGCGGACATGGCGCGGGCAGAGGGTATAATACGCCGTCGCAAAACCGCAATCGAGTGAGCGTCCGGTCGGAACGACCAGATCGACACAAGAAATTTCGCAATCGCTCCGGGCCGCAATGACGCGGCTCGTTTCATTCAGTCCGTATCATGGCATGGCATGTGGTTTTTAATTACAATGCCTTCGCGTTTGCTGGTGACGGATGGACAGCGATGAGGCGTGCGCCGCCTTTACAAACTAGCCTTTATGTCAAAGAGCCAAACAAAGAGTCCGATAGAAATTAAGATTTCGACAGTGGTAGCGGTCGCCGCGATCCTGCATGATTGCGACCTCGCGACCCTTGATGTCGCGCTGCGCAAGATGACCGGCGGCGTGCCCGACTACTTCGACAACGAATTCGCGGTGATCGATTGCGGACCATGCGAACTCGCGGGCGAATCGCTCGACTGGGCCGGCTTGATCGCACTGTTCAAGTCGTACAGCTTGAACCCGGTCGCGGTGCGCAATGCGCCACCCCACATGGAGTCCGAGATCGCGGCCCACGGGCTGAGCATCGACGTCGTCGCCAAGCCGCGACATGAAGAAGAGCAAGCGGTCGCAGCCGCACGCACGGAAACGCCCGCCGCCACCGCGCACCCGGCGCCGACGGTGCAGCCTGTCGCGGCGGCGGCGACCATCGTCGACACACCGGTGCGCGCAGGCCAGCGCATCTATGCGCGAGGCGGCGACCTTATCGTGACCGCGGTAGTCAACAATGGCGCCGAACTGATCGCCGACGGCAGCATCCACGTCTACGCGCCCCTGCGCGGACGCGCGCTTGCCGGCGCAACCGGCAATACCGATGCGCGCATATTCGCACTCTCGATGGAAGCCGAGCTGGTATCGATCGCCGGCACGTATCGCACATTTGAAAATCAATTACCCAGGGACGTCGCCGGCAAGCCTGCGCAAGTCCGCCTGGATGGCGACCGCATCGACGTGCTCGCCCTCGCAGGCAAGCCGTAGCCCGTACGTATCATCTGAATCTGAAAGGAGTTTGTTTGTGGCGAAAATTGTTGTCGTAACGTCTGGTAAAGGCGGAGTAGGCAAGACCACTTCCAGCGCCAGCTTTGCTTCCGGCCTGGCCATGCGCGGACACAAGACCGCCGTCATCGACTTCGACGTCGGCCTGCGCAACCTTGACCTCATCATGGGCTGCGAACGCCGTGTCGTGTATGACCTGATCAATGTGGTCAACAACGAAGCCACGCTGAACCAGGCGCTGATCAAGGACAAGCACTGCGAGAACCTGTTCGTGCTGCCGGCGTCGCAGACGCGCGACAAGGATGCGTTGACCGAGGACGGCGTCGAACGGGTACTGAAAGACCTGGCCAAAATGGATTTCGAATATATCGTCTGCGATTCGCCCGCCGGCATCGAACGCGGCGCGGTGATGGCGCTTACCTTCGCCGACGAAGCGATCATCGTGACCAATCCCGAAGTGTCGTCGGTCCGAGATTCCGACCGCATCCTCGGCATCATTCAGGCCAAGTCACGCCGCGCGCAGAACGGCGGCGATCCGGTGAAGGAGCATCTGCTGATCACCCGCTACGTGCCCAAGCGCGTCGAGGCCGGCGAGATGCTCTCCTTTACCGACGTGCAGGAAATCCTGCGCATTCCCCTGATCGGCATCATTCCCGAATCGGAATCGGTACTGCACGCATCCAATCAGGGCAACCCTGCGATTCACATGACCGGCAGCGATGTCGCCGAAGCGTATCAGGATGTCGTCTCGCGCTTCCTGGGACAAGAGTTGGCGCTCCGCTTCACCACTTATGAAAAGCCTGGACTGTTCCAGAGAATTTTTAAGGGTAGGTAACATGGCGCTACTTTCATTCCTGTTCAACACCAAGCCTAACAGCGCCAGTGCCGCGAAGGAGCGCTTGCAGGTGATCATCGCGCGCGAGCGCAACGGTCGCGACGGGCCGGACTTCCTGCCCGCACTGCATAAGGAGTTGATCGCGGTGATCTCGAAATACGCGAACGTCAACGCCGACGATATCAAGATTTCGCTCGATCGCCAGGGCAATCTTGAGGTACTTGATGTGAACGTCGTATTGCCCGATGCCGTAGCCAAATAACAATGATGTGAGACTGGCAGTCCGCCACAGGAAAACGGGCATCGATCCTCGCGGATCGATGCCCGTTGCACATTCGGCGGCATGCTCCGTATTGCCGCGCCGCAGCCCTCAATGCAACTGGTGTTTTAAATCCGACAACTCCTGATCGGCCTGCCTGACGGCGCTTTTGACATTGTCGTCGACCGCATCCTTACTGCGCTCGCATGCATCGCGCGCCTGGTCGCCTAGATCCTCAAGTTCGTCGATCACCTGGCGTACCCGGTCTTCATCTTGCGCCTGTTGAATCGCCTGTTTCGCCTGTCCGGACTGTTGCTCGAGCTTTTGAATGCTGCTCTTCAAATCCATCGGAAGGCTGACCGATGATTCGCAGGCTTGCGCCGCCTGATGAATCGACTGTTCCACATGATCGAACCGCTGCCTGATTTCATTCATCTGCATCATGGCACGTCTCCTTTCCTGAACTTTAAGGGGGGATGATTCGATGAAAAATTGATAACGAAGTTCCGGTGCGCGGGTAGTGTAGAGCGGTTTTCAGTCTGAGTTTGCCAAGCCCTCAGTGGATGATGACGCAAAGGCAAAGATTGCACCCGTACATTCGGACTTTATATGCGGCTGTATGCCGCTGGCCCCGATGGGATTTGCTGGCTGGCACCATAAGCTGTCAGCTCGGCCAGACCTTGCTCACGGTCGGGGCTGCGGTTCTTCACGCCGTCGAACGGCGTGCAAATGGACGATCCGCTATTGACCCGACATAAATGCAGTAACAAC
>JAQGLQ010000277.1 GCA_028292785.1 Noviherbaspirillum sp.
AAAACTCCGTTTGACGAGGATGGCGCATTTTGCCGCCTATTGATGCGGATTGGCAAGGAAAAGATCAGGTTCGCTCAAAGAGAAGACAAATCCTTGCGGACTTCTTCCATCTTCAGACGACCCAGATAGGTTTTTTTGACTTGGCCATCCTGACCGACCAAAACAGTAAAAGGCAGCCCCCCTGTCTTGTTTCCCAACTGCCGGGAAAGGTCGGTGCCGCTGAGCCCGCCAGTATAGAGCGGGTAGGTGATTTTGTATTTCGACGCGAATTGGGCAATGTTAGTAGTCGAATCAATGCCGATCCCAAGTACCTGGATTTGCCTTGATGCCAATTCCGTCTGCAATTGGGCCAATTCCGGCATCTCATCCACGCAAGGGGCGCACCACGTTGCCCAAAAATTCACCAATATGGTTTTCCCTTTCCATTGCGACATGGCCTGCGGCTGTCCGGAAGTATCAACCAAGGACTGCGCAAACAGATTGGATACTGCGGGAGGCAGGGGAGAAGTAACGAATGCCCGCTGGCCCAGATATAAACCGGCGAGCGCAAAACACACGCCAATAATTCCATAGAACAGTAATTGCTTCGATTTCATCATGTTTCTGATTCGTTGATCAGGGCGCGTACAGTGTTGATGTCAGCCCGTTCGGTGCGACTCGTCTTGACTACGCCACGAACATCGTCGGTGGCATATAAGGCAAGGTGAATGCCCTCGTTATGCCACATGAAGCTGACCGTTTCGACCTGCTCGCCAAAGCCTTTGAAATGATGGGATTCCGACACCTCGAAATTCACGTTCTTGTTAATCAGGAAAATCTGCACATCCTTGGGACTATCGGTAAACAGCTGAAGATGGAGGTCGGAGTGTTCGCCCGCTGTCCCGTTCAGCACCGCGCCTGTCAGGTAAGGTGAGAACTGTCTGAGTTCTTCCATTATGCGCAGCGCAAGCTTGCGCAGATGAAGCAGCCGCGCCGGCTGGCTTTCATTGAAAAACAATTCATTATAGATACGCACTTCTTCTTCGATTTGCGCATTGTCCGGCATGATCTCGCCGCGCACCTTGGAGTTCCCGAGTATTTGCTTGGCAGCCTTGCGTTTTGCCGTGCCATAATCGGCTCCGTCCTCCGCGATCAGGCGTGCCGCGGCCACGGCGATTTCTGCGCGCAGCTGTTCCAGGTCAGATGAAAAAGTGGCCATGATGTGCATGATATCCGGTAAGGCGTGGCGGCGTGGCTCGGGTAAAATCCCGCTATTCTATTTTGAAATCCGAAAATGCATATCCATATCCTTGGCATTTGCGGCACCTTCATGGGTGGCCTCGCAGTGCTGGCCAAAGAAGCCGGCCACAAAGTAACCGGCTGTGACAGCAATGTTTATCCTCCGATGAGCACGCAGCTGCAAGCGCAGGGAATACAACTCATCGAAGGTTTTAGCCCAGAGCAGATTCAATTGCAACCTGATCTGTTCGTGATCGGCAACGTGGTTTCGCGCGGCAATCCATTGATGGAGGAAATTCTCAACCGCGGACTACCGTATACTTCGGGTCCTCAGTGGATCGGGGAGCACATACTCCAGAACAGATGGGTGCTGGCGGTCGCGGGTACGCACGGAAAGACGACGACATCTTCGATGCTTGCCTGGATCCTCGAAGATGCCGGCTATGCGCCTGGCTTTCTGATTGGCGGGGTTCCGATGAATTTCGGGATTTCCGCCCGCCTTTCCGGCAATGGACAAGAGTCGGCATTCTTCGTGATCGAAGCCGACGAATACGATACCGCCTTCTTCGACAAGCGCAGCAAGTTCGTTCATTACAGGGCTCGGACCGCGATCCTGAACAATCTTGAATATGATCACGCGGATATTTTTCCCGACCTCGCCGCGATCGAAACGCAGTTTCATCATCTGGTGCGCACCGTGCCCGGAGTGGGCCGCGTCATCGTCAATGGACGGGAAGCTTCCTTGCAGCGCGTGCTGGAGCGCGGTTGCTGGAGCGAACGCGAATTATTCGGCGTCGCGGACAAGTCCGGCTGGGGACTTGACGAGCACGAAGATGGCAGCTTCGATGTCTTGTTCGGTGGCGCGCAACAGGGGACGGTGCGCTGGTCACTGACCGGCGAGCACAATCGGCTCAATGCGATCGCCGCGATCGCCGCCGCGCGTCATGTCGGCGTGCCCGTCGAACAGGCAATCGATGCGCTGGGCAAGTTCGAAAACGTCAAGCGACGCATGGAAGTGCGCGGCGTGGTGAACGGTATTACGGTGTATGACGACTTTGCGCACCATCCGACCGCAATCGCCACGACGGTTGCCGGCTTGCGCAGAAAACTGGGCGCCGCCCGCATTCTTGCGGTACTCGAGCCGCGCTCCAATACCATGAAGCTGGGCACGATGAAGGAAGCGTTGTCCGGCAGCCTGATCGATGCGGACATGGTGTTCGGCTACGGTGCAAAGGAGGGCAAGGATGCGCTCGGCTGGAATCTCGGCGAAGCGCTATCGCCCCTGGGCACGAAGGCCAGTGCCTATGATGAGATCGACGCCCTGGTACGAGCCATCGTGCAGGCGGCCCGCCCGGGGGACCATGTTCTGGTGATGAGCAATGGAGGATTCGGCGGCGTGCATCAGAAGATCCTGACTGCACTGGCGAAATGATCCTTTATCTGCACGGTTTCCGCTCTTCGCCGCAATCCTTCAAAGCGAGGTTGTTAGACGACCGCATGCGGGAATTGGGGCGCGCCTCGGAATATTCCTGCCCGCAGTTGCCCGCTTCGCCGCGCGAAGCCATCGGGCTTGTTTCCGAATTGATTTCCGGATTTTCCCCGGCCGAAGTGGCCCTCATCGGGTCTTCCCTGGGCGGCTACTATGCGACCTGGCTGGCGGAGCGCACCGGTTGCCGTGCCGTGTTGCTGAATCCTGCAGTAAAGCCGCCGCGTGATCTGGAGCGCTACGTCGGCGTTACAACCATGTATCACTCGGATGAACGTTTTGAATTCAGGCCGGACTATATTGAAGAACTGCGGCGGCTTGAAGTGATCAATGTTACGCGTCCGGAAAGATATTTCCTGGTTGCCGCGCAGGGCGATGAAGTGCTCGACTGGCGGGAAATGGTTGCCCATTATCCCGGTGCGACGCTACGGTTGATTGAAGGAAGCGATCATGGGATCTCGGACTTCGGACTTTATCTCGATGAGGTGCTGGCGTTTTGCGGAGTCGGCGCGCAGGCGGCGAATTGATGGTTCGTCTGGTTGGTCGCGCGCGGTGGCTTTCGCATGTGAACGGGGTCAATCCGGGTCGCGAGATGCGTACATGGATTACCGACACCGCCTCGCTTACGATCAAACTCATGTCCCGCAGTAGCGAATTTCGCGTGCGATGCCTGCATCAGCGAATCGGCCTTTGCCTGGCAGACGAAATGAATTTGCTGGAATTGCGGCACCGCCGTTGCGTCAGGGAACGCGAAGTGCTGTTGCAATGCGATGGGCGCCCCGTGATCTTCGCGCACACCGTCGTGCCGTTGAGCGCGACCGCTTCCGATTGGCCGCACTTCCGCGGTCTGGGGGAACGCCCGCTCGGCACCACTTTGTTCGGCGATGCGCGCGTCGAGCGCGGGTCAATGCAGTATGCTCGCCTGCCGATGCGGCATCCGCTCGTGCGGCGAGCGAATGAGGCGCTGGGCGCGGACGGACCGGATGCAATCAGGCATCCGCCTTGCGCCCGCCGGTGCTTATATCGACGAAAGAATGGAGTCCTGCTTGTGACGGAAGTATTCCTGCCGGCCATTCTGGAAACCGCGGTGGCAACAGCGGATAACGCAGCAAAACCGCGCATGCGGATGAATGAATCTAACAAGCAAAGTATTTGATGAATCTCTTTTTCGAAGAATCCGGCGATTTCAAGGCCGGCGCCATCCTGTCGCAACAGGGCGAGGCATACCAGGTCGAGATGCAAACCGGCAAGCGTACCAAAGTAAAAGCCAAGGATGTGCTACTGCAGTTTGCATCGCCCGAGCCGGGCGAACTGCTGACCGACGCTCAAACGATTGCGGCAGAAATGGATCTCGACTTTTTGTGGGAAGTCGCGGGACAGGAAGAATTCGGTTTCGCGGAACTGGGCGCCGAGTATTTCGGCCACGATCCAAAACCGCAGGAAGCGGCCGGGCTGCTGCTGAGGCTGCATAGCGCGCCGGTCTACTTTTACAGAAAAGGCAAGGGCCGTTACAAGGCCGCGCCTGAAGCATCGTTGAAGGCCGCGCTTGCCGGCATCGAAAAGAAAAAGCAGCAGGCGCTGCTGCAGGCGCAGTATGTGGAAGAGCTGAAGGCGAACCGCTTGCCCGATGCCATCAAATCCTGCGCGCTGCAACTGCTATTCAAGCCCGACAAGAACGGCATCGAGTACAAGGCCCTCGAAGCCGCATGCAGTGAGCTGCAACTCACGCCCCAGCGACTGATGCTGTCGGCCGGCGGAA
>JAQGLQ010000102.1 GCA_028292785.1 Noviherbaspirillum sp.
AAGAGAACAGGCCAAGCACGACAAACGCCAGCATCATCATGGTGGCGAGCACCGGGTTGCCGATGCTGATACGGGTGAACCACATGGGTCGGTCTTTCGATTACGTTGCGTTGCGGCCCGAGCGCGCTCGCCTTGCGCCGCTTCAGGCCATCCGTGTACTGATGATTCCGCCGCAATATGCCGTGCGCCACGCGGCTCGTGCGGATTATCGCGGCAGGCTTATTTCGCTGCTTCGCCGGCAGGGCCCGCCGCGGCGAATTTCACCGGCGTGCCGACGGGCAGGTTGCCGAGGTTGGTGCGGACTACCTGTGCGCCGCTGCCGAGTCCCTCGAGGATTTCCACCGCGCCGCCTTCGCCGTCGTCGCCCCGCATGCCGAGGACGACCGGCTTGCGGGTGAGTTTTCCATTTTCGATCGCATACACATAGGCCCTGTCGGCGGCGGTCTGCACGGCGGATTCGGGCACGGTCAGCACGCCGCTTTTGCGCGTCAGGGTCAATTGCGCTTCGCCGAACATACCGACCCGCAATACGCTCTGCGGGTTGTCGATCTGGATATAAACGAGTATCGAGCGCGATCCCGCCTGTGTGGACGGATTGATGCGCGCCACCTTGCCGGTCAGCGGCGACGCCAGGCCTTCCACCTTGACCCGCACTTCCTGCCCGAGCGCGACATTCATGACGTCGGCCGCCGGGACCGCGGCTTCAAGCTCCATCCGCCTCAGATCGACGATGTCGAGCAGGCGATTATCGGGCGAGACTTTCTCGCCCGGTTGCACCGTGCGGCTGCTGACGAGCCCGGAAATCGGCGCGCGGATCACGGTGTCCTCGACGGCATTGCGAGCGACATCGAGCGCGCCGATCGCGGATGCGACGTTCGCCCGAGCGATGTCGTACTGGCTGGCCGCATTGTCGAAGGCGTTCCTTGAGATGAACCCTTTTTCGAGCAGCGCCTTGTTGTTGTCGCGGGCCTTGCTCGCGATATCGAGTTGCCCGCGCGCGGCGGCCAGCGCTCCTCGGGCCTGGCCTACACGCGCTTGGTAATCGCTTGCATCCATCTTGACCAGCACCTGGCCGGCCTTGACTTCCTCGCCTTCGCGAACCAGCACCTCGCGCACGTCGCCGCCGACTTTCGCCTTGACGACGGCCTGGCTCACGGCGCGCAGCGAGCCGGACAGCGGCAGCAGCTGGCGCAGTTCGCGCGGCGCCACCTGCACCACGTCGGTCGGGAGAAATTCGAGCGCGGCGCCCAGCTGCACGGCGACGGGCACAGCCGGCCCGTTGCGCTTCTTGACGACGGTCGCGCCGACACCGGCGGCAAGCAGACAGACGACAAGTACAATCCAGAAGGCGCGGCGTTTTATCATGGCAGAGGTTCTCATTTCTTCACTGGCCGGTCGGCAGTGCCATCGGTCAGCAGTCCGTTCAGAATCAGATCGATGAAGGTTTCCAGATAGCGGCCGGCGTCGATCGGTCCGCCGGCACAGGCGCTGAACGAATGCTTCCACATCATGAGCATCAGCATGGGGGCAATCACCACGCTCATGGCCGGCGTCACATCGATGGGGCGAAACTCGCCGCGGTCGATGCCGCGTTCGAGAATGCGCACCACCATCGCATTGCCGCGCGAGATGACTTCGTCATGGTAGAACTGCGCGACTTCCGGGAAGTTGCCGGACTCGGCCATGATCAATTTGGTAATGCCGGACAATTTTGTGTTGCCGACACGTTCCCACCAGCCGAGCGCGATGTCGCGAAGCAGCCGGGCGCTCGAACCTTCATAAGCGTCGACCATGCCTTCGGCTTCGCCGATCGCGGGAAGAACGTTTTCCCGCACCATGGCCTTGAACAGTTCTTCCTTGTTGGTGAAATATAAATAAAGCGTTCCCTTGGACACACCCGCGCGGGCGGCCACATCGTCCAGCCGGGTCGCGGCATAGCCCCGCTCGACGAACAGGTCGAGAGCGGCGGCAAGCAGTTCCTGGGGGCGTGCATCTTTGCGCCGTTCCCAGCGCGGTTTGGAGTCGGACGGCATGGATGGGGAATATAACTTACTCGTGAGTCAGTAATATAGGGATCAATGATGCATGCGTCAAGGCCAGCCCCGCGAACGCTTGCGCAGCTCACCGGCAAAGCATGCTTCGGTTGACGCGATCCACTGAAAACTAATAATCCCCGATGCAGCTTCCAATAGATACAAAAGGAAAAATCGCCGCGTTTGTTTGCCGTTAGAATCGGCCCATGAATGAATTTCTTCGCATGTTATGAATCGGTCAACAAAATCCTGGATGCTGCTCCTTGCGGCCGTGCTGATCGTAGCGGGCTATGCCATCGACGCGTGGCTTGAGAAGCGTGCAACGCCTGAATACAAGACAGTGAAAATCGAAAGGGGCACGATCATGGCCGCGGTGGCAGCCTCCGGCACGCTAAGTCCGGTCGTATCGGTGCAGGTCGGTTCGCAGGTGTCGGGGCAGTTGCGCGACATCCTCGTCGACTTCAACAGCGAAGTGAAGCAGGGTCAAGTGATTGCACGTATCGATCCCGAAACCTTCGAGTACAAGGTGCGGCAGGCGCAGGCCGATCTCGATGCGGCGCGTTCACTGGTCGCGACCCAGCAAGCGAATATCGCGGCCCAGCGCGCCGCCGTGTCGAAGACGGAAGTCGATCTCAGGGAAGCCGCGCGCGACCTCGAGCGCAAGAAGCAACTGGTTGAAAAGGGATTCATTTCGGCGGTGGACCGCGACAAGGCGGAATCCGTCTACAACTCGCTGGCCGAACAGCTCAAGAGCGTACAGGCGCAGGCCGGCGTGGCCGTCGCCAATGCGCGCAACGCGGAAGCCGTGGTGCGGCAGCGCGAAGCTTCGCTGGCGCAGGCCAATATCGATCTCGGGCGCACCGCGATCAAGGCGCCCGTCAACGGCGTGGTCATCAAGCGCAGCGTCGAGCGCGGCCAGACGGTGGCCGCGAGTCTGCAGGCGCCGGAGCTGTTCATCATCGCGGAAAACCTCGCCGACATGCAGGTGGATGCCGCCATCGACGAATCGGAAATCGGACGCGTGAAGGTGGGGCAGCACGTCACCTTCACGGTGGACGCCTTTCCCGGCCGCGGTTTCGAGGGCGTGGTGAAGCAGATCCGCAAGGCCGCGCTCAACACCGCCAATGTCGTCACTTACACCGTGGTGGTCAGCACCTCGAATCCGCGGCGCGAGCTGTTGCCCGGCATGACTGCCAATGTGCGCATCGTCACCGACACGCGCCATGACGTGCTGACAGTCGCGAACGCCGCGTTGCGATTCCGCCCGGCGGGAGCGCCGGCACAGCGTGGTCCTGCAACTGCCCGATCGCCTGGCGGCCACGGCCCGCAGCAGGGGATCGGGATGCGCGAACGCCTGGAAAAGGAACTGCAGCTCACCGCTACGCAGAAAGCCAAGCTGGACGCCATCTTCAGCGGCATGCGCGACAGGACGGCGGCCATGAGGGACGCGCCCGAAGCCGAGCGGGCGAAGCTCGCCGAGCGGGGCCGCACTGAAATGCGCGAGCGCATCGCCGAGATGCTGACTCCCGAACAGAAAGTGAAGTATGAGGAGATCGTCGCTGAGAGCGTGGACGGGCGCGGACGCGGCGGCAGCGCCGGCGGAAGCCGTGGACGCCTTTACACGCTCGACGAAAACAAGCAGCCGGCGCTGGTCGAAGTGCGTTTCGGCCTGACCGATGGCACCAGCACCGAAGTGATGTCGTCCGAACTGAAAGAGGGCATGGAGATCATCAGCGGCCTGGCCCGGCCGCAGCAGGGCGCGGCGCAGCGCAGCGGTCCGCGCATGTTCTGACGAGGTCAATGATGCATTTCATCGAAACCACGGACCTGCGCAAGGAGTATGCGATGGGAGCCACCACCGTGCGCGCTTTGCGCGGCGTGTCGCTGGCCATCCGCGAAGGTGAGTTCGTGGCAATCATGGGGGCGTCCGGCTCCGGCAAGTCGACCTTCATGAATCTGCTCGGATGTCTCGATTCGCCCAGCGCCGGCGAATACCTGCTCGCGGGCGAAAAGGTATCGACATTATCCGGCGACGCACTGGCGGCGATACGCAACAAGCGCATCGGTTTCGTGTTCCAGCAATTCAATCTGCTGCCGCGTACCACGGCCATGGACAATGTCGAGCTGCCGCTGCTGTATTCGAGCGTGCCGGTCGCCGAGCGCAAGGCGCGCGCCATGCAAAGGCTGGAAGAAGTGGGACTGGCCGACAGGATGGACCATCATCCGGCGCAACTGTCGGGCGGCCAGCAGCAGCGTGTCGCCATCGCGCGCGCGCTGGTCAACAATCCCTCGCTCATTCTCGCCGACGAGCCGACCGGAGCGCTCGATTCGCAAACCAGCATCGAAATCATGGCCCTGCTGCAGCGGCTCAACCGGCAAGGCATGACCATCGCGATGGTCACGCATGAACATGATGTCGCGGCATTCGCATCGCGCATCGTGTCGTTCCGCGACGGACTGGTGGTGCGGGACGAGCCGAACGTTCCGCACGACGCGCAGGCCGAACTCGCCCGCTTGGGAGTCGCGGCATGAACCTGCCTGCCGTGCTGCGCATCGCTCTCAATGCGCTGCGCGTGAACAAGCTGCGTTCGATGCTGACCATGCTTGGCATCATCATCGGCGTGGCCGCCGTGATCACCATGGTTGCGGTCGGGGCCGGCGCGCAAGCGCGCGTGGAAGAACAGATCAAGAGCCTGGGATCGAACCTGATGATGCTTACGCCGGGCTCCAGCACCTCATCCGGCGTCAGATTGGGAGCGGGCGCCAATGAGAACCTCACCGAAGACGACGCCGAAGCCATCGTGCGGGAAATCCCCGAGGTGCAGGTGGCCGCGCCCTTCAACCGCGGCACCAGGCAGATCATTGCCGGCAACAGCAACTGGGCGACAATGATCTACGGCGTTTATCCCGATTATTTCGAGGCGCGCGACTGGCCGCTGGCATCAGGGCGCATGTTCGAGCCGGCCGAATTGTCGGGCGCCGCCAAGGTGGCGCTGGTGGGGCAGACGGTCGCGCGCGAACTGTTCGGCGATATGGACCCGGTCGACCAGCCGATACGCATCGGCAACGTGCCGTTCACTATCGTCGGCATGCTCGAAAGAAAAGGCCAGAGCATGTCGGGCCAGGATCAGGATGACGTGATCATGGTGCCGCTGACCACGTCGCGCAAACGCCTGTTCGGCAGCACGCAGGGCAAGCTGCGCCGGGTTTGGACCATCCAGGTCAAGGTGCGCGAAGGCGCCGACATGAAAGAGACCGAGGACAAGATCCGCGAACTGCTGCGGCAGCGCAAACGCACCCAGCCCGGGCAGAACGATCCTGTTACCGTGCGCAATCTGACCGAAATGCTGCAGGCCCAGGAAGAAGCCTCGCGCGTCATGACCATGCTGCTTGCCGCCGTGGCATCGGTGTCGCTGCTGGTCGGCGGCATCGGCATCATGAATATCATGCTGGTCTCCGTCACCGAGCGCACGCGCGAAATCGGCTTGCGCATGGCAGTCGGCGCCCGCGCCAGGGATATCCTGAACCAGTTCCTGGTCGAAGCGGTCACGCTGTCCGTGATCGGCGGCTTTGCCGGCATTCTCCTGGGAGCGGCGGGCTCGTACCTGGTTGCGCAGTTCGCCGGTTGGGCGACGAGGCTGTCGCCGGAATCGATCGTGATGGCGGTTGGATTTTCGGCGGCGATAGGCATATTTTTCGGCTATTATCCGGCGCGCAAAGCCTCGCGCCTGTTGCCCATCCAGGCTTTGCGCCATGAATGAAGCCATTGTGAAAATCGCATGCCGTTCCGGCTGCGGCGCATGCTGCATCGCGCCGTCCATTTCTTCGCCGATTCCCGGTATGCCCGACGGCAAGCCGGCAGGAGTGCGGTGCGTACAGCTCGATGAAGCGAACCGCTGCAAAATCTTCGGCAGGCCGGAGCGGCCGGCGGTGTGCGGCGGGCTGCAGCCATCGCCGGAAATGTGCGGCGACACGCAGGTCCATGCGCTGTCCTATCTGGCGCATCTCGATGCGGCGACATCGCCCTGACCGATCAAAACAGCAAGGAATAGTAATGAGAGCTTTACCAATGAAAGGCTTGCGCCGGGGACTGATACTGATCGCCGCATGGCTGCTTGCATCCTGCGCGACCTTGCTGGGGCCGCGCGAGGTGGAAATCCCGCTGGCGCGATTGCAGGAAGCGATCGCCGGCAAATTCCCTTTCAATAACCGTTATCTCGAATTGATCGATATCTACGTCAGCAACCCCAGGGTCAGCCTGCAGCCCGATACCAACCGCATCACCACCAGCATGGATACGTCGATCGCGCCGCCATTCCTCAACCGTTCATGGAAAGGCAATCTCGCGATATCGGGCAATCTCAGATTCGATCCCTCGAGAAACGCACTGGTACTGGGCGAACCGCGCGTGGAGCAGTTCGCCTTCGACGGCATCGATCCGGCGCTGACGAATCAGGTCCGGAAAATCGGCGGTCTGCTTGCCGAGCAGTTATTACGCAATACGACGCTTTACTCCTTCAGGCCCGAGGATCTGCGCTATGCGGGCACCTCTTTCACTTTGTCTAAAATCACGACCAGGCCCGATAGTCTCGTGGTAACCTTTGAGCCGGCGAAATAAAGCCGTTCTTACCGCATATCCGACCCGCTAGGCATCCTATCCGGCGGGTTTCTTTTTGACCATTTCTTCACGCTGACATCGACCTCACCGGAATCATGGATCCAATTCTCGCGCTCAAAGCGCTCATCATGGGCATAGTGGAAGGCCTGACAGAATTTCTACCGATTTCCTCAACCGGGCATCTCATTCTTGCCGGCAGCCTGCTCAACTTCACCGGCGACAAAGTGAAGGTGTTCGAAATCGCGATCCAGGCCGGCGCGATGCTGGCAGTGTGCTGGGAATATCGCCGGCGCATCGCCGGCGTGCTGACAGGCTTGTTCAGCGATGCCAAGGCCCAGCGGCTGGCGCTGAATCTGATCATCGCTTTCCTGCCTGCGGCATTGCTCGGTTTCCTGTTCAGCAAGAAAATCAAGGAGGTGCTGTTCGCGCCGGTTCCGGTGGCACTCGCCTTCATAATCGGCGGCCTGATCATCCTGTGGGTGGAACGGCGCAATAGAAACAGCCCGGTGGCGGTGCGCATCGAATCGGTTGACGATATGTCGGCGCTGGATGCGTTGAAGGTGGGCATCGCGCAGGCATTCGCGCTGTTGCCGGGCACCAGCCGTTCGGGCGCCACCATCATCGGCGGCATGCTGTTCGGCCTGTCGCGCAAGGCGGCCACCGAATTCTCCTTCTTTCTCGCGATACCGACGCTGTTCGCGGCCACCATTTATTCGCTCTACAAGGATCGCGGCCTGCTGACGATGGCCGACGTGCCGATGTTCGGGGTCGGCACCGTCGCCGCTTTCGCCTCCGCATTCCTGTGCGTGCGCTGGCTGCTGCGCTATATCAGCACGCACGATTTCACAATCTTCGCCTGGTACCGCATCGTGTTCGGCTTTGTCGTGCTCGCCAGCGCGTACGGCGGCTGGGTGGTGTGGGCGGAGTAATCGGAGCGGATTAAAATAGCGGGATGTCTGAAACGAACACTCGGGAGCGTGCGCTCCATATTCTTCAATCCGTATTCGGGTATCCCTCGTTTCGCGGCCAGCAGGCGGAAATTGTCGAGCAGGTATCGCGCGGCGGCGATGCGCTGGTACTGATGCCGACCGGTGGCGGCAAATCGCTTTGCTATCAGATTCCTTCCCTGGTGCGCGACGGCGTCGGCGTGGTGGTGTCGCC
>JAQGLQ010000301.1 GCA_028292785.1 Noviherbaspirillum sp.
CTCCATTCATTATCGACAATGTTCCGAAAAAGAAAAACCCTCGCGCCAGAGGCGGGAGGGTTCAACACACAGCAGTACGGCTGTTTTTGTTTATTGTTGTTCGTTTGTGAGTATGCGTAGTCTAAACGAAAATTGCCTCTAGGAAAACGGTTTTATCCTGCATCCAAAGGGATATAGCCGCCATACAACACCTCGATTCAAGCAATAAACTTACTTCGATGCCGCCAATTTCTGCCATGTGTCGATCACGGTGTCCGGATTCAATGAGATCGAGCCGATTCCTTCCTTCATAAGCCATTCCGCGAAGTCCGGATGGTCCGAAGGCCCCTGACCACAGATGCCGATGTACTTACCCTGCGCGCGGCATGCCGAGATCGCACGCGACAACAACGCCTGCACCGCAGGATCGCGTTCGTCGAAATCGGCTGCCAGCAGTTCCATGCCCGAATCGCGATCGAGTCCAAGCGTAAGTTGAGTCAAATCGTTGGAACCGATCGAGAAGCCATCGAAAAATTCGAGAAACTTCTCCGCCAGGATCGCATTGGACGGCACTTCGCACATCATGATCAGGCGCAATCCGTTCTCGCCGCGCTTCAAACCATTCTTGCCCAGCAGGTTGACGACTTTTTCCGCCTGGCCGAGCGTGCGAACGACCGGCACCATGATTTCGACGTTGGTGAGGCCCATGTCCTCGCGCACCCGCTTCATCGCCAGGCATTCCATTTCGAACGATTCGGCGAAATCCTGCGCGAGGTAGCGCGCTGCTCCGCGAAAGCCGAGCATCGGGTTTTCTTCATCGGGCTCATAGCGGGAACCGCCGATCAGCTTTTTGTATTCATTCGATTTGAAATCGGACAGCCGTACGATGACAGGCTTGGGCCAGAACGCCGCTGCGATGGTCGCAATGCCTTCCGCCAGTTTGTCCACATAAAATGCCTTCGGCGAAGCATGACCGCGCGCGACCGACTCGACGGCTTTCTTCAGGTCGATATCGATGTTCGGATACTCGAGAATAGCCTTCGGATGTACGCCGATATTGTTGGTGATGATGAATTCGAGGCGTGCCAGTCCGACACCGCTGTTCGGAATCGATTGGAAGTCGAACGCGAGCTGCGGGTTGCCAACGTTCATCATGATTTTGACAGGGATCGAGGGTAATTCTCCGTGCGACACTTCGCTGATTTCCGTTTCAAGCAAACCATCGTAGATCTTGCCCTCGTCGCCTTCGGCGCATGACACGGTCACCAACGTACCATCCTTCAGCATGTCGGTTGCATTGCCACAGCCTACCACTGCGGGAACCCCAAGCTCGCGCGCGATAATCGCCGCGTGGCAGGTCCTGCCGCCGCGGTTGGTGACGATGGCGGAGGCGCGTTTCATGACGGGTTCCCAATTCGGGTCGGTCATGTCCGCCACCAGCACATCGCCCGGCTGGACGCGTTCCATCTCGGCCGGATCGCGAATGACGCGCACCGGGCCGGCACCGATTTTCTGTCCGATCGCACGGCCCGAGGCAAGCACCGTGCCGCTGCTCTTGAGCTTGAAGCGCTGCTGCACATCGGATGCTTTCTGCTGGGACTTCACCGTTTCCGGACGCGCCTGCAGAATATAAAGTTTGCCGTCACGGCCGTCCTTGCCCCACTCGATGTCCATCGGGCGACCATAATGCTTCTCGATGATCATGGCGTATTTGGCCAGTTCGACAATTTCCTTATCGGTCAGCGAATAGCGGTTGCGCAGTTCGATGGGAACGTCGACCGTTTTCACCGAACGCCCCGCCTTCGCCTCGTCGGTGAACTCCATCTTGATCAGTTTGGAACCGATGTTGCGTCGGATGATCGGCAGCTTGCCCTGCTCGAGCATGGGCTTGTGCACATAGAATTCATCGGGGTTGACCGCACCCTGCACCACCGTCTCGCCCAATCCATAGCTGGAGGTGATAAAGACTACATCCTTGAAACCGGATTCGGTGTCCAGCGTAAACATGACGCCCGCCGCTCCAACGTCGGAGCGGACCATGCGTTGCACGCCGGCGGACAAAGCAACTTCCGCATGCGCGAAGCCTTTATGCACGCGATATGAGATCGCACGATCGTTGTAGAGCGACGCGAACACGTGTTTGATCGCTTCGAGCACATTATCGATGCCAACGACGTTAAGGAACGTCTCCTGCTGTCCCGCAAACGAGGCATCCGGCAAATCTTCCGCCGTCGCTGAAGAGCGGACCGCGAACGACATTTCGCTCGAGGACTCGCTCACCAGTTTCTGATAGAACTCGCGGATTTCTTCTTCCAGGCGGGGCTGGAACGGCGTTTCGACAATCCACTTGCGGATTTCCGCACCGGCCTGGGCCAGTGCGCGAACGTCGTCAATATTGAGGGAGTCGAGGCGATCGGCGATGCGTTGCGCCAGAGTCGGACCGCCATCCTCGCTATGGGCCAGAAAGTCACGGAAGGCCTGCGCGGTGGTCGCAAAACCGCCGGGAACCCGAACGCCGGCTCCGGCAAGCTGACTGATCATTTCTCCCAGAGACGAATTCTTGCCGCCGACCGAGTCGACATCCGTCATCCGAAGGTGCTCAAAGGAGGCGACGTAGGTAACCCCTGGGGCGACCCCTGTGTTTGCTGCGTTGGACATAACTACCTCTAGTTTGATGATAAGAAATCTTCATGCGTGCATTCGCTGGTCTGCGCTTTTTGTTATTCTTCTTGGGGCATGCTGCGTCTTGCGTGTTTCGTATATGAGCAGCATTTTACAGGGCGTAATACCGTTTGCCCGGACAATCCACACATTTATTGCTTTACATTCAATTAATTATGCCAGACCTCCTCGTTCCCAAGCTTGCACCGCTCGACCGTACTGTGTTCTTCGTCTCGGACGGGACTGGAATTACTGCCGAGACGTTCGGCCATTCGGTATTGACCCAGTTCGAATTGCGATTTAATCAAGTTCGGTTGCCTTTCATCGACACCCTGGAAAAAGCGCATGACGCGGTACGCGAGATCAATGAGGCATTCGAAAAGGACGGCAAGCGTCCTATCGTTTTTTCAACCCTTGTAAAAGCCGACTTGTCCAGTGTGGTTCGGCGATCCCGCGGCATGCACATGGATTTGATACAGACATTCGTCGAACCGCTTGAACAGGAACTTGGCGTGAAGTCGACTCATACGATCGGGCGTAGCCATAATATTGCCGACTCCGATGACTATAAGAACCGTATCGAAGCCATCAATTTTTCTCTTGCTCATGACGATGGGCAATCCCACCAGAACCTGGAAGCGGCGGATGTGATTCTGGTCGGCGTATCGCGCTCGGGCAAGACTCCCACCAGCCTCTACCTCGCGATGCAGTATGGCGTCAAAGCGGCGAACTATCCGTTGATTCCCGAGGACTTCGAACGCGGGAAACTCCCTAGCGGCCTGGTCTCCTTCAAGAAAAAAATATTTGGTCTTTCCATTTCCGCGGAGCGCCTCGCCGAAGTGCGTAACGAACGCCGTCCGGGCAGCAAGTATGCCGCGATTGAGAACTGCCGTTATGAAATCAACGAAGCCGAAAAGATGATGCGGCGCGAGGGTATTCGCTGGATGTCGTCCACCGTGAAATCAATCGAGGAAATCGCGGCCATGATCTTGCAGGAAATCAAATCGGATCGCCGGGCCTATTAACGAATCGTGCTGTTACATTCCACACTCTTGGGCTTCCGAAATATCTTAGATCCAACTAATTGAGCAAGCGACTTTAAACGCTCTTCCATACATTCTTATCAGCGCAACGGGAACTCTGCATATCGATTTTGTTACATATCGATGTTCAGGCATTGCGATTCACGCGGGAGGTTGTATGGATGTCCTATTGATAGAGCTGGTTCTATGGGGCGGACTACTGTTCTTTTTTTGGGCGCTTAAAGATGGATTGGGGCGTATTGAAACCGATCTGGATGCGCTCGGCCTCCTTGACACCGGGCAGCAATCCCTCGACGCGACACCAGGTTTCGTACAGCCTGACAGCATGCTCGAACCGATCGGACGATACCAGGATGAGCTTATTTACAAGTATGCCGTCGTCAACGACCAGCATTACCGGTTTGATCGGGTCCAGCCAAAGCCTCCTCAGGGCAGGCTACATGAAGGAGAACTCTACGTACGGCCCGGGCTGATTTATGTACCCTGCTGACTTACGGTCGCGACGCAATCCATGGTGGCTACGCTGACGAGGACGCAATTGTTTGCCGCAGCTGTTCGAAAAAACAGACTGCTGCGCTGGCGGCAACATTGAGCGATTCGATCTGCCCTGCATGCGGAATGCGCACCTGGCAACTGGCGCGCGCAAGCAGGTCCTCCGATACTCCCTGCCCCTCATGCCCGAAAAGCCATGCAACCGGATGGCGCAGATCCATGTCATAGATCCTGCGCTGCGCATGCGAACTGGTTGCCATGACGGGGATTTTCGATACAGCCACCAAGGCGGCCAGATCCACGCTCTCGAAGATTTCAAGAAGAAAGTGAGCGCCCATACCAGCGCGCAGTACTTTGGGCGACCACGCGAATACTGTTCCCTTGCTGCAGAAAACCTGCTTGATGCCGGCTGCCGCCGCACTGCGAAGTATCGAACCGAGGTTACCCGGATCCTGAAGGTTATCCAGCAGCACTGCCGGTGTCGACAGTACGCGTGGTGTTTCAATTGCCGGCGTGTCGATTACAAACAGTAAACCAATGCCATTTTCCACTTGGCTGAGCGCTTGATACAGCGACTCGGGCATTGCGATGCATTGCGTACGCATCCGGTCACATTGCTCGACAGTGGCGGCCACTTCCGCATGCGACAAGCTTGCTGCGCTCACAATACATAAAACCGGGGCACCGGCGTGTTGCAGATAGGCTTCGCATAGATGCACTCCGTCAAGTAGGGTGCGCCCTGCCTTGCGGCGCGACTGCGAACTCGAGGCAAGTTGCTTCAGCTCCTTGTACAGGGCATTCTCGCGTGAAGTAATCGATTTCATCTTTTTGAAAAGCCGTGCGCGATCTCCCGGTTGTGAGCACGCGCGGCCGCGCTTTCCTCCAAAAGCATGCGTACGGGAGCATACGATTTGCGGTGCACCGGCGACACGCCATGCATGCGCAGGCGCTGAAGATGCAATTCGGTGGGATAACCCTTGTGCTGATCGAATCCATAAGCCGGATAGTGCATATGCAACTGGACAAGTGCCGCATCGCGCGCCGTCTTGGCCAATATCGATGCGGCCGATATCGACGGCACCTTGTCGTCGCCCTTGATAATCGCTTCGGAACGCATCGGCATTACAGGGCATCGGTTGCCATCGATCAACGCAAGAGTCGGCGACACGGACAATCCTTCAATTGCCCTGCGCATTGCAAGCATGGATGCATGCAAGATATTGAGCATATCGATTTCTTCCTCCGAGCAAAAAGCAATCGACCAAGCCAATGCGTTGGCTTTAATCTGCGCGGACAACAGACCGCGCCGGGCTTCGGTGAGTTTCTTGGAATCACGCAAGCCCTCTATCGGCTTTGCCGGATCGAGAATGACCGCAGCGGCATATACCGGTCCGGCGAGCGGCCCGCGTCCGGCCTCGTCGACGCCGCAAACGACTTCGCTGTCGTAATCAAAAAAACCCAGTTCGATATTTTTCATGCGCGACTCTTTTGGTGACGGGCGTTGATCAGATCAAGTACGGCGCTTGCGCTTTCCCTGGCGCTATCCCGCAGCAACGAATGATGCATGTCGGTGAACCGCTGCCGCAAGCGCGATCGATATGCCTCGTCGTTCAGCTGCTTGAACACGGCGCCGGCCAATGCCTGCGGACTTGCTTCATCCTGCAACAGTTCCGGCACGACGAAATCACGGGCAAGAATGTTAGGCAATCCGATCCATGGCTGATATCCCATGTGCCGCAAAATTGCCCACGACGCGCGCATCATCTTGTAGGCGATGACCATCGGCTTTTTGAACAGGGCGACTTCGAGCGTGGCCGTACCTGATGCCACGAGCACTGCGTCCGAGGCGGCTATTGCCGCATGGGATTGGCCGTCGATCAGTTCCAGGGGGACATCGGTCAAGCCGGCTTTTGTTATCAGCTCGACGAAATAGGCACGTTGCCTCCCGCCTGCCATAGGTACCACGAAACGAATTTTCGGATCGCGCTGAAGAAGAATCCTTGCGGCTTTCACGAATGCTACGGAATTGTATTTCAATTCCGAGATG
>JAQGLQ010000306.1 GCA_028292785.1 Noviherbaspirillum sp.
GTCAGGGTCATCATAGACATTCGCCCATCTCAACTGCAGAAAGACAGCCAGCGGGCCTTCTACAAAATAGGCATGAACCGCATGTGAATTAATGCCATGTCCAGCAAACCCCAAAGCGACGTAATCCGGGATTTCTCCAGTCCGAGCTTCTTGGAAATAGGTATTTAAATCATAGAGTGACGAATTCAGCCTTCGCGTAGCGAAGCTGCCGTCGTCGATGTCGAGCTTTTGCCATGTATTCGCCACATTTTCAGGAAGCGGAGGAAACGGCAAATTTTCCTTTTCGAATAGGGCCCGTGCATCGTCAAGCGGAGAGGATGATGAGGCTACCATGTCTTGCTCCCTATCAGGTTTGGTGCTTGGTGTCGGCTTAAGTGGCGTCATGAATTGCTATGCTGTGGTCTTGACTCGCGTGGATCGGCATGCATAAGGACCGGTACCTCAATGTATGAACCTTTTTCAGCGACTGCTCATCGATCAACCAGGGTTCTTCGCGGGTGCAATGCGTATCGCATAGCACGGTTGCCAAAGTCAGTCTCATCCCGGTTGACGCGCACATTGACCAGGCATTGTCGCCATATAGGGAAAAACACCGGGCGACAATGCATATCTGCGCGTCGCGGAATTGTACCTGCAATGCAGTGGTGCTATTTCAAATTAATACAACGGCCTATCATTAGCGAAAGTTCTCTTGGAGCATTCCAACAGTTGATCTGCCTGTATCCATGGAGAGGCTGGCTCCGGCTTTCTTAGTTAAGAATGAATTACATCAGAATGAATTTGGTCGTACCGTGGTGTCCCGCTTTAGATAACCACTTAAAGGGGCTGATCGCCACTCTTCGTCTGAGCTGATCACCTTTTCCGGGTGCAGCTCAAAGTGTTTCTTAAGTTCTTCGCAGCTTTCTATTGCTATAGAAATTTCGTCCTCCGAAATTAACCCGCCTAATTTCTTGTCGAAATCCTTCTCAGTAAGTTTCTTAAGTTTGGCATGCACTTCTTTGCTGATTCGTTCAGGGAATCCACCAAGGATGGACCCTAACCCGTCATCTTTCATGCTTCGTATGACATCCGCCCGCGATCTTGGTCCAAAAGAGATATCGTTGTCGATCAGTTTTAAAGTACTGTTCTTTCCATTTTCATCCATATCTATGAAATAGTTGTTCGAGTGCCGGTCGGCTTGGCCGCTGATGAAATCTACTATTTCTGCCTCACTTGCCTGCTTCTTTATGGATGGATCCCCCATTAATTTCTCTTTACTGATGTTTTGCTTGGTCGAGTAAGCTACTTGGACCGTCCACTTGCCACTATCCGATTTCACGAAGCTGGCTCCCTGAATTCCCAGGATATCGCATTGGGCTGCCAGAATTTCCTCGAAATCTTCCTTGTTTCCAGAATTCTGATGAAATGCCAGTAGTTGTTCTCCAACCGCAGTGCCAGTTATGTCGCTGTTCCATGTGCTGCCTCGATTAACTGGTTTTCCGCCTGCAAGCTCCATCAGAATGCCGAGTTTTCCCTCGTGGATAAAAAATTGGGCTTTTGTGACCACACGCTCGCAACCCAGCATTTGCGCCACAACATATGTCGCGATATTGCGGCACCCTTCGCCATATTTCAGAGAAGCTTCCGCGACCTCATAGAGAAAGTTAAAAGTTTGCATGTCCTTGTCAGATAGGGCCTCTATCTGATCCTCGTTAATGAATATTTGTTCACCTCCTTTCAGATAGGTGCCTAAGAGCTTTCCGTTCTTGTCTTCTGACCGGCGGACGATTCCAGTCGCCAGCAGGCCATTTGAGACAGACTTGCCTACTTGAGCGCCGAACCCGATTTGCGCCGGCTTAAACGCAAAGCTTTTCGTTTCACCGTTGGGCAGCTTATAGGTAAGCTTTTTGACTTCGTTATTTGCTCCTGACCCCAGTGTTTTTTCTTCGATCAGATTGGTGCCAGAAGGAAATTTGTAGGGATAGGTTTTTTCGTTAAGAGGCACTTCAAACTTCTTATAAAGCTCTTCGAGATCGGGAAGAGAAGCTGCTTTTCCCTTATAAACTCTAGGAGAGTCACCACCGACCAAAGGTATAAGAGTAATTTCGAATCCGGGGGTAACTAGTGTGTTGTCGGTCCTATGAGAGGAGTTTGGCAATTCTAATTCGCGGTCAACGGGATTATTGATACTCGAATAGGAATCTTTCGTATTTTGAGTTTCCTTAAAAATATTCCCGTTCGTAATTTTGAATTTGGAGCGAATTTTGTCTATATCAATGTGACAAGAATCCATACTATTCAAACTAATCTGCGAACTGCTGCTAGAGCTGCTGATATCTAATAGCGACACGGAGTGGTCTTGACTGAACACGCTTTCGCTGTTGCTGCTGTATTGGCTCGTACCGACGCTCGATTTGGCGTGAGAGCTGCTTGTGGTACCAAAAACCGGAAAGCGCGTGCCTGAATTGTCCATATAATTACTCCCGCGACCGTTGATACTGTCTTATTGCCAAATTTAATAAAGACAAAACTGACGGTCCTGATTCTTGAAATTAACGATGAATTTGCTATTTTTGTTTGAAGCAGGCGGATCATTCGTCATGCTGCTCAAGCACCGCATGAATTCTTAAGCCACCGTACTTCCCGCGGTTTCTCTTACACCCAGCTTGCCACCCGCGACGCGTTTACGTTGACTGAAATGCATTCCGCCAGTCACTGGCATTTTGTGCGTGGTGCTGCAAGTGATTTGCGAGCTTCTCGGGCGTCATGTCATGCGAAGCAGGTGACTTCAGGCCGAGGATTACGTTGCCGAACTGCGGATGCACGCTTACATTGATACTGTCATGCGACGGCGGCTTATAATTCGCGGCCAGCAATTCCCGGTGTGCCTGGTGTCCAAGTTCTTCAAAGCGAAGCCCGAGATCGATGCGGATATGTATCCACTCAGGGTCCGCTTCTTCATTAAAGATTAACTGCATATCCATGCCGTCGACCGTCACCGTGCCGTGCTCGAGCAGTGCGACAGGATCGAGGCCAACAGTTACGCAAAATGACTGAAGCAGTTTTCGATACTGATCGATGTTCATAGTGGTTGCATTCCTCGGTTGGCAAGGGCGAGAACCGGACTTGGGATACGCGAGAGCAAAGCTTCTTGTGAGGGTGCATGGACCCGACGGGGAAAGAGTACATCAATGGCGATTTTTCGGAATTTCTATTAGGAGCACTAATTTAATGACTTGCCGGCAGCCGCTATGGTCGGCTTGTCTTATTGATATCGGGGGCACTGCGATCTTCGGATTGTCCGACCGTAGGGCACCGTTATGCGTGTACAGCCAGCGATAAATCGCGCGACGTATACGTTACGCCACATCGAGGCGGGGAAGCGCTCGAACTAATACAGCGCATGTTTGCGCGATCGCGACGCGCGACAGCGAATTGAATGTCATCGCGTCGCGCTGGTGGCCTGGGATACCGTCAGTGTACCGCGCGACTTTCATGCGACAACGGCTTGGCGGCATCATGCGGCGGGATGCCGCTTTCGATGAACGACTTCATCCGCATCAGATCCTCATCCATTTCCGTTTTCGGATCGCCGCTGAGCACCGACGCCACCGCATGTCCGATCATGCCTGCCGGCGGGCTGTAGTCCATCGCCACCGTCACGCGCGTGCCGTCATCGACAGGCTCGAAGCGGACCCGGCCTTTGTGATGGACCACCGAATCAGGTTCACTTTTCCATGCGATCACCTCCGGATATTTTTGCTCGACAAGCACCGCATCGAACTCGACCATCGTGCCGGCCGGCCCTTTGACAACCCAGTGCGAGCGGCCGTACCCGAGATCGGTGACCTTTTCGACGTTGGACATGAAATGCGGAAAATTTTCGTAGCTGCTCCAGAACTCATACACGGTTTCCGGCGGCGCGGAGATATGGATGGTCTTTTGCAGATGTACCGGCGGCCGGTCGGGGTCCATGCCGGCGACGCGCTTGAGCGGCATGTTGGTCATGCCGCGCGCCATGACGCCGAGGCCGAAGGCCGCGAACAAGATATTCATGGGAGTGCGGCGCTTCAGCCCGTAGTAGCCGAGCACACCGCCGCCGACCGTGGCGATGGCGCGCAGCGCCGGCGGCCAGTTTTCCTGGAGTATGGCCGGCCGCAGCCGCCGTCGTTTCCCCTGGCCTTGCAGGCTGGCGATATCCGGCCTGTCATGCACCTCAAGCGCATCCTCGATATCCTTGACGCCGGGGACGCCGCGCACTGCCTGCAGCAACTGTTCTTTCTCGCTCGCCAGCACCGGACCGCTCAAGGTGACGCGCCCCTCGTGCGCGGTCGTCTTGATGGCATGCGGATGTGAAGCAGCCCGCCCGATCTTCGCGCGCACCCTTTCTTCCAGCAACTGATCGTCGGCGATCCCGCCATGCTTGAACAGCCGGCGCGTGGCTTCGACCCGTAGACCCTGGATACGGTTGCTCAGATCGCGCGATGCAATGTTGACCGCATCACCCGCGTTCGCCGCAAGGCGTTGCATCTTGTCGCGCGCCAGCGCGCGCCGCCGCCGCCCGCGCTCCGGGTCCTCGAGGTACATTGCCAGCGCGCCGACCGCCGCGCCTGCAAGCCATTTTCCCATTGCCGGATTTGTTGCCGATTCGCGAGTCATGACGATCTCCTTCGTGTCGAGTGGAGTGGACTCTTCATATTAGGCGCTAACCGGCCTGGTAAAAGGCCTCGTCAAATGGTCGGCGAACCAGTTGCTTGCCAGCTTGGCGGCTGCCTCGAGCGTGCCCGGTTCCTCGAACAGATGTGTGGCGCCGGAAATGATCGCCAGCTCCTTTTCGCAGATCATCGTTTCATACGCCGAACGGTTGAGGCTGACCACGACGCCGTCCAGGCCGCCGACGATCAGCAGTGTGGGTGCCGTGACCCGCTCAAGCGCATCCTGGCCGGCCAGGTCGGGTCGGCCGCCCCGCGAGACAACAGCGCCTATCGCGGCGGCGCCCGAGGCTGCGACGCGCAGCGCGGCAGCCGCGCCGGTGCTCGCGCCGAACAGTCCGACCGCAAGCGCGCGCGACTGCGGGTGCTGGCGCAGCAATGCGCGCGCCGCAAGCAGGCGATCCGCCAGCTGCGCAATGTCGAAACGCATTTGATAGTCCTGGTCTTCCAGCGGTGTCAGCAAGTCCGGCAGCAGGGTGGCGAGCCGCGCGTCGCGCAGGACGCCGGCGACATAGTTGTTGCGCGGGCTGAAGCGGCTGCTGCCGCTGCCATGCGCGAAGAGCACGACGCCCACCGGATCGGGCGGTATCTCAAGCATGCCTTGCAGGCGCGCCGCGCCCGCCTCGATCATTACCAATTCGCTGTATGCAGGCGAAGCCATGATTGCCTAAGAGCGGCCGATCCCATCGCCGCCGGCCTGCGGGCGGCGACCCGAGAGCGATACGGGTGCCTGTGCGGATTCCGCCAGCAGGCGGATTACTTCCTCATCGGTGGTCTGCGCGAAATCGTTGTACCACAGTCCCACCGCGTAGAAAGGTTCCGGCATGCGCAGGCAGATCACGTCGTCGGCTTCCGCGCCGATGCGACTGCAGGAATCGGCGGCGCCTACCGGCACCGCGACGATGATCTTCGCCGGATCGAGCTGGCGCAGTGCCCGCACCGCCGCCAGCATGGTAGAGCCGGTCGCCAGGCCGTCGTCCACCAGGATCACGATGCGGCCGCGCACATCAGGAGGAGGGCGGGCACCACGGAAAAGCTGTTCGCGTCGCGCGACCTCCTGCGACTCGCGCCGCGCCGCGTCGGCGATCACCTCATCGGAAATGCCGAGCATGCGCACCACGTCGTGCGCCACCACCACTTGGTCTCCGCTTGCCACTGCACCCATCGCCAGCTCCTCATGGCCGGGGACGCCAAGTTTTCGCACCAGCATGACGTCGAGAGGAGCGCGCAGCTCCCTGGCCAAGGCAAATCCGACGGGCACTCCTCCCCTGGGCAGGGCAAGCACCGTCACGTCGGGTCGGTATGCATACGCCTCCAGCAGGTTCGCCAGCTGCATGCCTGCATCCTCGCGGTTCGTGAAACGGTTCAAGCTCATGACGGAAATGAAATACGTTAGGATTCGCGGCCTGGCATGCGCATTCTCGCTGAAGAGAAAACCCGCCGCTGGTCGACCTTCAAGGCATTTGCGGGCGCCACCCGTAAGCACGGAGACGATCCAAGAAGCCTGCCAATTCATTGGACATCATTCGCATACAAACGTTGCGCCCGACGTGGGCTGTGCGATCAAGTGAGGATCGTGAAGGAGGCATGTCGAAGCATGCGAAGGAGTCAAGTCGCCATGTCGATCCTGCGCGTAGCCGTCGGGTCGGGACTCTAGTCCTTTCATCGATAACGCAAATGGATTAATCGGGTGCGGGAATCAATTCTTCCCTAAGAGAAGTGCGTGCAAAAGGCAGATGTGAAGACCGATCCACGCGATGGAGGTGATTTCCGGCTCAGCCGGCTCATTTTATTTCTCCATAAAAATCATTGGAATCGGATGC
Source organism: Noviherbaspirillum sp. (assembly GCA_028292785.1). The sequence continues at coordinate 6,515 of JAQGLQ010000306.1, forward strand.
TAAATATCAACATCACTCCACCTTCATTTATAAGCTCGGCACTAGAACGGTTTCAGCCTGACTGTGCAGGTTCTGCCGGCGCGGTCCTTCTACATCCTTTCATACACGACGAATGCATAGTCGCAGGCATTCTCCACGGAATGATGCCGCTCGCGCGCGACCTCTTTCCACTGACCCATGTCGACAGGCGGAAGAAAGGTATCGCACTGAAACGATTTGTCGATTTCGGTGACAACCAGCCGGTCGGTGAGCGGCAGGGCTTCCGTAAAAATCTGCGCGCCGCCGATGACGAACGCCTCCCCCTCGCCCGCAAGGGCGATGGCATCCTTGAAGGAAGTCACGGCCTCGGCGCCTTCATGGCGCCACTGCGGATTGCGCGTGATGACGATGTTGCGGCGGTTCGGCAGCGGCCGGCCGATGGAGTCGAAGGTCTTGCGCCCCATGATGATTGGGCGGCCGGTGGTGGTGCGCTTGAAGTGCTGAAGATCTTCCTTCAGGTGCCAGGGGAGTTTGTTGCCGACGCCGATGCCGCGCTGGGCATCGATCGCGACGACGATGGTGAGGCTGGTTGAATTCGGCTTCATGGAGGGCAATTCCTGACTCATACCGCGACCGGCGCCTTGATATGCGGGTGGGACCGATCGCCGACGTCCGGGCCGGTGTGCTGCACCGCCATGTGCGTGGGCAAAGCGTACGAAGCGATGTTGAAGGGCTTTGTCACATTCCCCTTTTTAGCCGGAACGGTCTTCATAGAAATCTTGTACCTTGGAGTTGAGTTGAGTTGTCAATGATAGACCATCTCAATAGAAGCGCACGCCGTGAATTTAGCAGGAAGGCGGTAGTCCAAGGTAGATGTCCCGCGGTCGGTTGACTTCAGGTGCAGACCGGAAGCTGGCGAATAGCTAACCTTTGATGAGGTGCCATCATGTCCGATCTGAAAGTACCAGTTACATCCAGCGATCACATCCGGGGCGATTCGGCCGCTCCGGTCACACTGGTGGAGTATGGCGATTACCAGTGCCCATACTGTGGTGAGGCGCACGTGGTGGTCACTCTGCTGCAGAAGCACTACGGCAAGGATCTCAGGTTCGTGTTCCGTAATTTTCCGTTGACCCAACTTCATCCGGAAGCGGAACCCGCTGCCGAAACGGCGGAATTCGCCGGAGCGCACCGGCGGTTCTGGGAAGCGCATGACGCACTCTATGAAAATCAGATGTCGCTAGGCCTGCCCTTGTATGAAACGATCGTCAAGGAACTCGGCCTGTCCGTGATGGAGCTGCGCCAGACGCTGGTGGAAAGACCCTACCTGCCGAAGATCAAGGCGGATTTTGATGGCGGCATACAAAGCGGGGTCAAGGGCACGCCGACATTTTTCATCAACGGTGACCTTCACCAGGGAGGCACGGACCTCGGTTCCCTGGCCGCCGCGATCGAGGTATATCGCCGCGGCGCCGGTTTGCAACGCGTCGCGCGCCGCAGCATGTTATGACCTGCTTCAGCCATCGTTGCGGGCGCACTGCTGCGCCGCATTTGCGGCCCTGTCCAACCGGAGGAGACGCATGGCGAACAAGTTAGCGGAACGCCAGTTTCTGGCCAGGGATAGCCCCGAGGACCTGCAGGTCGCAAGGTCAGAAGGCAGTTTCGTTTTCGACGACAAAGGGAAAAAGTACGTCGACTTCATGATGGGCTGGTGCGTCGGTAATTTCGGATGGGGCAATGCGGTTTTCCTGAAAGCGGCTGCGCAGTTCAAGGGACCCGATTATGTGTATCCCGGCTACTCATACGCGCCGTGGACCGAGCTCGCTTCGCTGCTGGTATCGATTGCGCCCGGCGCGCTGAAGAAATGCTTTCGCGCCACCGGCGGCTCGGAAGCCATCGACCTCGCCTTGCAGGCGGCCATGTTGCACACCGGCCGGTCGAAGTTCGTTTCGCTGGAAGGCAGCTATCACGGCAATACCATAGGCGGGCTTAGTATTGGCGCCTCGGAACAAAGGAAGGAATGCAAGAACCTGCTGACACGATGCCACAAGCTGAAGCCGCCGCTGAATGCCAAATCGCTCGTGCGGGTCGAGGCGCTGCTGAAAGGGAAGGACGTTGCCGCCTTCATCATGGAGCCGATCAGCATCAATCTCGGCGTGCTGATTCCCGAGCCGGAATTCATGACCGGTCTCGCGGATCTTTGCAGGAAATACGGCACTCTGCTGATCATGGATGAAGTGGCAACCGGGTTCGGCAGGACTGGAACGCTGTTCGCGTCGACACAGTTCGATATCGAGCCGGACATCATGTGCGTGGCCAAGGCAATCACCGGGGGGCTTGGAGGAATGGGCGCAATGATTGCGACGGCGCCGGTCGCCAAATCAATGGAAGACAAGGGGAATTTCTATTCCACTTATGGCTGGCATCCGCGCAGCGTCGCCGTCGCTATCGCGGCGCTCGGCTACATCATCAAGCACCAGCAACGGCTACTGAAACATGCCGCGAGGATAAGCGAAACTTACCGGGAGCGATTGATGGAGATGCGCTTCAAGAAACCGGTCAATTTCCGTATCTCCGGGCTGGCAATCGGCGTAGACGTCGGTGATGAAACATACGCGTCCAGGCTTCAGGCGAAATGCCTGCGCGAAGGGTTGCTGGTAGCGAATGAAGGGACCACCCTGCTTTTGCTGCCGGCACTGAACATCGATCAGCCGGCGGTCGAGCAGGGCCTGGATATTTTTCAAAGATGCATTTGAAGCGGCATTCGGCATCAGGCAGGCACATAACGCGCGGATAACTTGATGGTGCTGCCGGTGTCGTGAATCCGGAGGAACGAATGCAGGAACAGAGCAGAACCGATAAGCCGCCGCTGGTGAAAATTTGCGGCCGGCGGGGTGAGGCCAAGGGCTTTGCTATCCGCGATTTTCTTTATCGTTGCGATATTCCCTTCGAGTGGATCGAACTCGATAGCGACGAGGCGGCGCGTTCCGTGGCCAAGGTCCAGAGCCTGAAGGATTCACGTCTGCCGGTTTGCATCTTCCCGGACGGCAGCCGCCTGGAATGCCCGACCGTGCGCCAGAT
>JAQGLQ010000349.1 GCA_028292785.1 Noviherbaspirillum sp.
GTGCACCTCGGCGCCGGGCAGGCAGGAGGCCAGCGCCTGCACGTCACCCATGAAGGCCCACACCTGCTCGGGAAGGAAATCGACCGTGAAGCTGCCTTCGATACGCGACCAGCCCTTGCGGTTTTCGCCGTCGATGCGCGGCGGTGCGGCATCGGTCGAGGCTGTCGCAGGCGCGGCCGCGTCGGCCGGCGCGAAGGTTTTCATCGCTGCGACGGTGCCGCGCTCCGGCGCCATGGCTGGCGCGGGTTGCGCGCCGGCGGCGATCGGATCAAGTTTCAGCTCGGCGAGTACCGACTTGATGGCGCGCACAATGCCCACATAACCGGTGCAGCGGCACAGATTGCCCGAGAGTTCGACGCGTATGCGCTGCTCGTCCGCGTCCGGCAGCCTGCGCACGATATCGTATGCGGTGGCCAGCATGCCCGGCGTGCAGTAGCCGCACTGCAGGGCGTGCTCGCGCGAAAACGCCGCACGCAGCTTCTGCATCCACGGATCGTCGCCGTAACCCTCGATGGTGCGCACCTCCTTGCTGTCGCAGGCGACCGCGAAGGTGATGCAGGAGCGCACCGGCTTGCCATCGACCAGCACTGTGCAGGCGCCGCAGACGCCGTGTTCGCAGCCGAGGTGGGTTCCGGTCAGGCCGCAATGTTCGCGCACGAAATCGCCGAGATGGGTGCGCGGCGTCGCCTCGCGCTGTACCCAGTCGCCGTTCAGATGCAGCCGGATCGGCTGCGGCGCCGCCGTGAGTTCGGCTGTCACGTTTTCGTTCATTTTCATGCTGCCCCCCATGCCTGCTTGACGCTGCGCTTGACCGACGCAGCGATTAATTGGCGCCCCGCTTCATCGCGCCCCGGCGTGGCCGCCGCAACGGCTTCCGCGACCGCCGCATCGGTCAGCGCGGCCATACCGTTGCGCGCGATAGCGCCGGCAAGTTGTTGCAGCAGGGCCGGCGCACCGTCGAGCGCGCCGATGGCGATGCGCGCGGTCCCGTTGTCCGGATCGAACACCGATGCGCAGCTTGCTTCGGCGAATTCACCTGTCTTCCTGCAGAACTTGTAGTAGCCCCAGCGCATCGCGTCCGAGTAATGCGGCAGCATCACGCCTGTCAGCAATTCGTCGCCGTTCAGGGCGGTGGTGAACGCGCCCGACATGAATTGCATTGCCGTGATGGTTCGCTCGCCCGACGCCGAGATGCATTTGTACCGGGCGTCGAGCGCGGTCATCGCCAGCACCCAGTCGGCGGCCGGATCGGCATGTGCGAGACTGCCGGCCAGCGTGCCGCGATTGCGCACGGCGCGGTAGGCGATGGTGCCGGCGACATGGCGCATCATGCGCGCGAGCGGCGACGAAGGCGGCAACACCGCATCGAGCTTGCCATCCTCGATTTCCGCGTGGGTCACGGCGCCGCCGATCCATACGCCGCCGTCCTGCGGCGATACGGAGCGGATCTCCGCCATGTCGGAGACATCCACCAGCAGCTGCGCGCGCACCAGGCGCAGGTTGAGCATGGGGCCGAGCGACTGGCCTCCGGCGATCGCCTTGGCGTCGCCCTCGGGCTGACCGAAGAAACGCATGGCATCCGCGAGCGAGGCCGGACGCTGATAAGCAAAGGCAGCCGATTTCATAGCACCTCCATTTTCTCGGGGAGGTGTGTGGCATCGGCGGCCGGCGCAGCGACGCGGGCGCGCGCCAGCGCTTCCAGCAGACGGTGCGGCGTCAGCGGGGTCTCGGTTACTTCCGCGCCGAGGTGACGGATGGCGTCGTTGACGGCGTTGAAGATCGTCGCCGGCGGCGCGATCGCACCGCCCTCGCCCACGCCCTTCATGCCGAACTCGGTATGCGGCGACAGTGTTTCGGTGTGCTCCATGCGGAAGTTCGGCACCTCCGTGGCTCCCGGCAGGAGGTAATCGGCGAGCGTCGAGGTCAGCGGCTGCGCATTGTCGTCGTACAGGACTTCCTCGAACAGCGCCGTGCCGATGCCCTGAGCGGCGCCGCCGAAAGTCTGGCCTTCCACCACCATCGGATTGATCATGCGGCCGCAATCCTCGACGATCACATAATCGAGTATCTCGACATGGCCGATCTCCGGATCGACCGCGACCAGGCAGGCATGCGAGGCATAGCTGAACGCCCCGCTATCGACGCCGGGCTTGTAGCCCATGGTCAGCTCCAGTCCGCCCGGATCGGCATCCTTCGGCAGGAGCTGGGGCATGACATACCATGCGTTCGCGATCTGGGCGATGGTGGCACGCTTGTCGCCGGCGACTACCGCGCCGCCCTCCATCGTGACCGCGTCTTCCGGCTGCTGCAGCAGATGGGCGCCGATTCGCTTCAGCCGCGGCAGCATCGCCTTGCAGGCGACCGACACCGCGCCGCCGCTCATGACGATGGAGCGCGACGCATAGGTACCGGTCGAGTAAGGCGTCACTCCGGTATCGCCATGCACCACGCTGATCTTGTCGATCGGGATGCCGAGGATTTCATTGGCGATCTGCGCCATCGTGGTTTCCATTCCCTGTCCGTGGGAATGCACGCCGACCCGCACTTCGAGGCCGCCGTCGGGCGTAACGCGGATGGTCGCATTGTCATAGCCAGGCACCACCGGTATGCCCCAGGCCGAGAACACCGAAGTGCCATGCGCCGACTGCTCGGTATAGGTGGCGAAGCCGACGCCGATCAGGCGGCCGTCGGGTTCCGGCGTCTTCTGCCGTTCGCGGATGGCGGCGAAGCCGATCATTTCGACCGCCCGCTTCAGGCTCGAGGGAAAATCGCCGCTATCGTAAAACTTGTTGACCACATTCCGGTACGGCATGGCGCTGGCCGGCACGAGGTTCTCGTACCGCACTTCCCATGGCTCGCGCCCCACCTCGCGCGCGATCGAATCCATCAGCAGTTCGATCGCGAAGCACACGCCGGTGCGCGCCACGCCGCGATACGGCAGGAAGCCGGGCTTGTTGGTGGCGACGCAATCGGTCTGGCAGCGGTAGCCGCGGAAATCATAAGGCCCCGGCAGATTGCCGGTGGCCTGCCCCGGTTCGAGCGCGGTGGTGAACGGCCAGGCGGAATAGGCGCCGCTGTCGATCATGATATGAGCGTCGAGCGCGAGCAGGCGGCCGTTGCGATCGGCATAGGCTGTCATGTCGTAATGATGCTGGCGGCAATTGGCGCCGGCGGTGAGGTGCTCGCGCCGGTCCTCGATATAGCGGAACGGCTTCTTGAAGTGCAGCGCCAGCCAGGCGATGCATAGCTCTTCCTGCTGCAGTATGCACTTGTAGCCGAACGCGCCGCCGACGTCGGGCGAGATCACCCGTATCTTGGCCTGGTCGAGGCCGAGATAGATGGACAGGCCGGTGCGGATCAGGTGGGGAACCTGCGTCGAGGAATAGACCACCAGCTGGTTGAACTGATAATCCCAGTAGGCCAATACCGCCTTGCCTTCCATCGGCGTCATGACCTGGCGCGCGAGGTCCACCTTTTTCCTGACGACTACCGGGGCATCCTTGGCGAGTTCGTCGAAGGCGTTGTCGACCTTCAGTGTCAGGAACAGATTGTCCTTCCAGTGGTCGTGTATCAGCAGCCCGGTGTCGGCTTTCGCCGCATACACATCGGCCAGCGGCGGCAGCTCCTCGAAATCGGCCTCGATGCGTTCGACGATGTCCTCGGCCTCCGCGCGCGACGGCGCGAAAGCCAGCGCCACCGGCTCGCCGGCGAAGCGCACCTTGTCGCGCGCCAGCGGCGACTGCGCCGACTGCTGGTAGCTGGGGATCGTGCATTCCGGCTCGATGTCGATCGCGCCGGTCATATCCTCCCGCACGATGACTTGGGCGGCGAAGTTGTCCGGCTTGCGGATGCCGGCAATGCGCGCATGGGCCAGCGGACTGCGCAGGAAAGCCACTTCCTGGGTGCCCGGTATTTTCAGGTCGGCGACGAAGCGTCCCTGCCCATGCATATGCCGCACGTCTTCCTTGCGCTGGACGCGCGCACCGACGCCGCCGTCGGTCGATGTAGCGCCATGATCAATGTTCATTTCTTGCTTTCCTCCACAAGTTGCATCTGCTGCATGCTTCGGTTCGCGCCGGCATCGCTGCGCGAACCGGGCGATGATGGGCGGACATTGGCAGGCCCGCGGGTGGAACGGTGAATCAAATGCATGCGATATAATCAAAAATGCTCAGCATACAAACGAGCTTCGAAGAAGATGCTTGTATTTATTTCAGGCGCCGCGATAATCGCATCTTCACTTCATCTCACTGCACGACATGCCAAAAAAATCGGCTACAGCCTCCACGGAAATGATCCCGCTTGCGTCACGCCCCGGCTTTCTGCTGCGCCGTCTCAATCAGATTCATTACGCAATGTTTTTCGAAGAGTGCAAGGACTTCAATATCACGCCGGTCCAATACGGCATGTTGACCGCGCTTTCCGCCAATCCGGGACTCGACCAGAAAGCCCTTGGCCATGTGGTCGGCCTCGATCGCACTAATACCGCCGACGTGCTCAAGCGTCTCGAGGAGCGCGGCCTCGTGAAGCGCAAGCAGAGCCTCGAGGACGGCCGCGTGAAGCATGCTTTCATCACCGCCCAGGGCGAGAAAGTCACTCGCTCCATGTATGCCTCGATGCTCGCCTCCCAGCAAAGGCTGCTCGCCCCGCTGAACGCAGCCGACAAGAAAAAATTCCTCGAGCTGCTGCATGTGCTGGTAGACGCCAACAACGAATTCGGACGCGCCAGCATGCGGGCGCTTTGACTCCATCATGACGGGCTCCGCCGATCAGACCGGGTACACGAGGTCGGTCGCGAGCATTGTGGTGTCGTACACCGCCTGCCTTTCCTTCAGCAGCAATCCCTTTTCGGATGTGACGAAGCGGTCGTAATAGCGTCCCGCCAGATGCAGCGTCGTGGGCGCGTCGACCAGGGTCTGCAACAGGATGAAATTCGACTGCGCCGTGAACTCGCCCGATGAAAACTGCTGCATCACGCGCACGTTTCCCACGACATGCAAGTTGTAGCGCGGCGCGAACATCTGCGTCCGGTTGATGGCGACGGCCCGGTCCTGCAGCATCTTCTTGCCTTCCGCATACACCAGGCCCACCCGCAATCCGGCATCGGCGTTTTCCTTGGCCGTGATGCGATAAACGGCATCGTCGGTGAAGAACTCGGGCCATTTTTCAACCTGGCCGCAATCGAGCACGGCACAGTACTCGGCATGAAATTCCTCGACCGCGAAACGCAGATTGCGGGCCGCCATGCGCTCGACTTCGGTGGTTTCGTATCCCGACAGTTTCATGAATGTATGCCCCTTCAGAGTCCCATGACATCGCGGTAATGCTTGTACATCGCGCGGATCGCCGCTTCGGAAATCAGCGACTCCGACGTGCCGGTTTTACCCTCGTCGAGCTTGACGACGCTGGTATCGCTGAGCGACTTGGTGACGCCTTCCTGGGTGAATCGCAATGCTTCGTTGTCCTCGAGTCCGAGAAAACCGGACGGCCCCATCAGATTGCCCTGCCGCAGGCGATGCCGCGTCATTTCCTCGCTGTCGTCCTCATAGCCGAACATGGTCCATATCATCACGAAACTGTTGGGGCCGTTCGGCACGATATGGCGCACGCCCAGCGTATTCATCTCGCGCTGCGCGATCAGATTGGGCCAGATGGTCTGCATGGTCACCGACCATTCGGAATCGAATTCCTTGACGTATTCGAGAAAGCGGTCGTCCTGCAGCCTCATGTCATGGAAGGAACGCATCTCCTTCTTGGTGTCTTCGCTGACGGAGGCATATTTTTGCTCGGTCTTGGCCGAGGCCATGGTGCCGTGCACGCCGTACTTGCTGTCGGCGATCATCGCTGACTTGTTGCCGGCCACCAGCAGCCCGAACACCACGAGAAAGGAATGCAGCAGCGTGGCGTGGTACGGGTCCTTGAGGTTCTCGTGGTACATCTTCCAGTTGGCCGGGACTTCATTCTTGTAGTAGCCGTGGATGTGAAGCTTTTTGCCATTGAACAAGACGTCGAAGTCTTTCAGGATTTCGGGAGTCAGATAATCTTCCAGCGGCTCCATGTCATGGCAGAAGGACGCGAAAACGACGCCGTTGCGCATCGTCACCGCGAGCTTCTTCAAGCTATGGTCCTGGTTCCTGAAATCCTTCGGCATGCCGCCGGCCTTGTTTACTCCACGCTTGAACGGCACGCCCTGCAGGTTGCCGGCAAGGTCGTAGGACCACTGATGATAGGGACAGACGTATTCCTTGTTGTTCCCGAGCGCGCTGCGGCAAAGTTCCGCGCCGCGGTGGGCGCAGCGGTTTTCGAACACATGCACCGCGCCATTCTCGGCGCGCGACACGATGACCGGCGTCGGCCCGACATAGGAACGCTTGTAGTCGCCGGCATTCGGGATCTCGGCTTCCAGCGCGACGTAGTTCCACGTGCGGCCGTGGA
>JAQGLQ010000392.1 GCA_028292785.1 Noviherbaspirillum sp.
TGCCCTTATTAAGCAGCGGGTCTGACATTGCTCACGCCCAGGCCATTGATACGGAACCTGACACCGTCGTCTATCTTGCCTTTACTTCGGGCACGACCGGCAAGCCCAAAGGAGTCATGCATAGCGATAACACGCTGCTTGCCAATGCCCGCGCGCTCGCCTCGGATTGGCAATTAAACGCCCAATCGGTGATCTATACGCTGAGCCCGCTGAGCCACAATCTCGGCTTCGGTGCGATGATTTCTGCCCTCGCGGTCGGTGCCGAGCTTGTCGTTCATGACCTGGAGCGCGGCAGGAGCCTCGCGGAGCGCTTGCATGAAACGGGTACCACCTTCATGGTCGGCGTTCCGGTACATGCGATTGACTTACTTAAGGAACTTCGCCAGTCCGCTCCTTCTTTGGTCAGCAAGGTCAAGGGCTTCCGGATTTCCGGCGCGCCTGTCCCACAAGAGGTTGCAGCCGAGTTGCTAACATACGGCGTAGTGCCGCAGAGTGGTTATGGCATGACTGAGGCGTGCTCGCACCACTACACGTTACCGCACGACGATCCGAGACTTATCATTGAAACTTCCGGGCGAGCCTGCCCCGGATATGAAGTTAAGATCTTTTCGAATGAGGATCCGGAGACCGAGGCACCTGTCGGACAAATCGGCCAGATCGGCGGGCGAGGCGCAAGCCTCATGCTCGGGTATTACGATAACCAGGATGCGACTGAAGAGTCCTTCAATTCGCAAGGATGGTTCATGACTGGCGATCTTGGCTGGATGGACGAAAACGGCTATCTGCGGATCACTGGCCGTAAAAAAGATGTGATCATTCGTGGCGGCCATAATATTTATCCTGCAAAAATCGAGGCGCTTGCGGGACGCCATCCCGATGTAGAGCGTGTGGCCGCAGTGCCAGTGGCTGATGTAAGGATGGGTGAAAAAGTTTGCCTGGTCGTTATGCCACGTGTCGGCAAGGCGATTGAGCCAATGAATATTTTGGAGCATCTTGATAAGGAAGGGCTGTCCAAATTCGACATGCCGGAGTATTTTGTCCTCGTCACCGATATTCCACTTACCGCGAGCGGCAAGCTTCTCAAGCGTGCGCTGATTGAGCAGATCAAGGATGGTCGCGTTACACCACAATCGGTCAAATGGAGCGGGGCGACCGCGTCGGTCAAGCGACCGGCCCCGACCGAGGCAGAGTTATGAATGCTGAAGCGCATTCCGATTCGGTTGGCAAAGCATTCGCGCGCCTGGAAGAGGAAATGCGGCGTCCACCTTTTCACACGGTACTCGCACCGCAAGCCCATGAGGTCAATGCGGAGACCGGCGAGGTCGTCATCCGCCTGGCATATCGACCTGAATTCAGCAGAGACCCGGTGACAGGTGGCTACCATGGAGGCGTGATTGCTTCCCTGATCGATTTGGCAGGCCACGCTGCAGTTGCCACACACATAGGCAAACCGGCGCCGACTATCGATCTTCGAATCGATTATCTCCGTTCGGCACCTGGCGTGACCCTCCTGGCACGTGCAAGAGTGCTGCGTGCGGGCCGCTCGATTGCACGTGCAGATGTCGATGTCCTCGCCGACGGCATCCTCGTGGCAGTTGGGCGCGGTACCTTCAGCACCATGTGAGAAGCGCCGGGTTCAAGGCTCCACCAATAAAACAATTCATAGAAAAGGAATGCCGCATGCGTGCAGTCATTGTTCGGGAGTTTGGCCCAATTGAATCGCTGGCATTTGGGGAGTTGCCAATCCCGTCGCTGGGTGCGGGAGAAGTGCGCGTCGAGGTCCGTGCTACCGCCGTCAATTTCGTTGATCTTCTTGTGATTAGCGGCAAGTACCAATTTTTGCCGGAGACGCCGTTCGCACCCGGGAAGGGCCCGGCCGGCATAATTGTGGCAGTCGGCGAGGGAGTAAGCGATCTCAAGGTCGGCGACCGAGTCCTCGCGATGGCCGAATCAGGCGGATATGCCGAGGTGGCAGTTGTAGCGGCGAATCAATGTTATCGACTTCCCGAATCCATGTCGTTCAACGAGGCGGCTTCCTTGTCGCTTGCATACGATACCGCCTGGTTCGCACTGCGCGAACGGGCGCGCCTGCAGGCCGGCGACACTGTGTTGGTGCTGGGCGCCACCGGTGGAGTGGGTTATGCCGCTGTGCAGCTGGCAAAGGCAATGGGTGCCAGGGTACTGGCAGGGGTATCGTCACGGGACAAGGCGGATATGGTGCGTGCCGCCGGCGCTGACGAAATCATCGACCTGTCTGTCGATAATCTTCACGATAACCTGCGTCAGCAAGTGTACGAGGTAAATCAGGGAAGGGGGGTCGACATCGTCATCGACATGCTCGGAGACGACATTTTCGACGCCGCGTTGCGTGCCGTGGCATGGCGCGGCCGCGTGGTGGTTGTCGGATTTGCCGCTGGGCGGATTCCTTTAATCAAGGCTAATTATCTGCTCTTGAAAAACATCGAGGTAAGCGGCTTGCAGATTAGCGACTACCGAAAAAAGATGCCCGAAATGGTCGCCAGGTGTTTCGCGGAAATCTTCGCCTTCTATGAAGCTGGCGAAGTCAGGCCGGCTCCGTTCACGACGCTTCCTCTCGAGGATTTCGCGAAAGGGCTTGGCATGGTACGTGATCGTACAGCGCGCGGTCGCGTGATCCTGAGCCAGGGGAGCTGAAAGGCAAAGCAGATTACAGCTGACCGATGTCGGCTATGGCATAAGTCGGCGCAATCAAAATCAATAGACGGAGCACAACAGCATGCCTAATTTGCCGTTACCTTCTCATAATCGATATCCGTATTCCATCATTGATCAGCGCAAGGATTTCAGCTGGCCTGACGGCAAGCGGCTTGCGTTTTATGTTTGTAACAACATTGAATATTTCGCATTCGGCACCGGTCTGGGATCCGAGATCGGCATGGTTAATCCTCCGCCAAATCATCGCAGCTATGCGTGGCGTGATTACGGCAACCGGGTCGGACTGTTTCGCATACTGGACATGATGGATGAGCTTGGGCTTCCCATTGCACACAATGTCAATTCCTTTCTGTACGAAGCCCATCCCGAAATGTTCGAGCGTATCCGCAAACGCGGAGACGAGATCATTGGTCACGGCCGTACCAACGCCGAGCGACAGTCGTCCATGTGGGAAGCGGACGAGGCAAGGTTGATCAAGGAGGTGACCGAGACCTTGACCAGGCACGAAAGCAAGGCTCCGAAAGGGTGGCTTGGCCCGTGGCTGGCAGAGACCTACGCCACCCCTGATTTGCTGAAGGAAGCTGGTTATACCTATTTGCTGGACTGGTCCTGCGATGACCAGCCTATCTGGATGGATACTCGTTCAGGGAAAATCCTTGTCGTTCCTTATTCGTTGGAGATCAACGACTCGCCTGCGATGGTGTTCCGGCATCATTCGGCACGCGAATTCGCGGACATGATCGTCGATGAATTCGAAGAAAAGATTGAGCAATGCGAAAAGCAGGCGTTAGTATGCTCGGTCGTTTTGCATACCTTCGTAGCGGGTCAGTCGTTCCGCTTGCGTCCATTGCGTCAGGCCCTTAAGCATTGTATGGAGCACCCATTACGCGACCGCGTGTGGTTTACCCGCCCAGGTGACATCGCGGATTACTGCTATAACGACCTGCCGAAAGATGTGCTGGCCGGGAGCTAAATTCATCGGTTGCCAACCGGTGGCGGTGCTGGCCGTAGACATCGGGTTTTGAAGGAATCGGGGAATGAGCAAATTCGAGCAACCGAAACAACTGTATCGACTGTCCGCTACGCAGATTGTGGCCGGCATCGAGGAGGGGGCATTTACCGCCGAGGCTGTCATGCGGGAATGCCTTGAGCGGATCGCCGAGCGTGATTCCCTTATCCGGGCGTGGGTCGCAGTTGATGCCGAAAAATGCCTGGACGAGGCGCGCAGGCTTGATCGGGGTCCATTCCGCGGTCCGCTGCACGGCGTGCCATTCGGTGTCAAGGATGTCATCGATACTGCCGACTTACCGACGCAGATGGGCTCGCCGCTCTATAAGGGACACCGTACTCCATATGATGCGTCGTGTGTTGCCTTGGCCCGGAGTGCCGGCGCAATTGTCATGGGAAAAACCGCGACCGCCGAATTCGCAGGCACTGCGCCTCCGGCTACACGCAACCCGCGGAATCCGGACCATACGCCCGGAGGTTCTTCAAGTGGTTCGGGTGCCGCTGTCGCCGACTATATGGTGCCTTTGGCTTATGGCACCCAGACAGGCGGGTCGACACTGCGTCCTGCCTCGTTTTGCGGCGTTATCGGTTTCAAGCCGACCTTCGGCACCTACAATCCGGTAGGCGTCAAGCCGGCTGCGGAAAGCTTCGACACGCTTGGGTTGATTGCACGATCGATCGATGACATCGAGCTGTTCCATGCGGTGCTTGTTGGCGACAAGCCAAATTTATCATCCTTGCCTGATGTGGCGCCCCGCATCGGTGTCTGCCGGACGCATCTCTGGGACACTGCACAGCCGGAATCGGTTCATGCTATTGACGACACGATACGTAGGCTGGAGGCTGCCGGAGCATCCATCGTCAATGTGATGCCTCCTTTTGATTTCGATCAGCTGACCTCTCATCGCGTGGTGATCAATGCCTACGAGCGGGCTCGCGGACTTGCGGCCGAATGGTTTAACGGCAGAGACTGCTTGACTCCAAACATGATCCGCACCTGCGAAGCAGGATTTGCGGTCTTGCGCGAAGAATACGTCAATTCCCTCCGTTTTGTTGAACAGTACCGCTTCTCTGTGGGAAGTTGCTTTTCCGGTATCGATGCACTACTGACGCCTGCCGTCGCTGGCGAAGCCCCGCGTGGAATCGATTATGCCGGCGACCCCCGCTTCCAGGAGCTGTGGACCTTGCTGCATGTCCCGACCATTACGCTGCCAACTCATCGTGGTCCAAACGATTTGCCGGTTGGCGTACAGTTTGTGGCCCCTCGGTATCACGAGCCACAGTTGTTTGCAGTGGCGCGTTGGGTCGAAAATCAATTGGATCGGGGGTAGCGCCCCTTGATATTCCAGTCGCCCTGATTAAAGGGGCGATATCGGCTGACCTGATGCCGACCGTGCGCCCACCGTCTCGACCCCGGATGGTCACCCAAGAATCGAACGCCGCATCCAGTGCATTGGGCCGGCATTGCATTGGCCCGGCCGCGATCGTCATTTATCCCATGACAGCAGACACAACCAGAGGCGAAGCATAAGCGAGGCAGAAATTCCCCCATCATTCCACATCGGGTATCCTGATTTATTTTTCCGAAATAATCTGCGTGCGACCTCGCGAGAAACACCTTCTCGGAAGGGGATTGTATTGCAGAAATTCAACAGATGTCTGCTAATAAAAGGCCGTGTAGCCGCGGCCGAGAGTGTCCGATAACCCGCACGACTTATTCATATGCCTAAACTGAAAGCACAAAACGAGAACCCTATGTTCGCCGGGAATGATCACCAAGCCTTGTCCCGTGGAGAGCAGGCGTACCAAAAGCTGCAGCAGGCTATTCAGTCCGGCGCATTG
>JAQGLQ010000406.1 GCA_028292785.1 Noviherbaspirillum sp.
AAGTGCGACACCCTGTGGTGGAACGAAGGACTGGAAAGCCTGTTCGGGTTTTCGCCGGCGGAGATTGACCGGAGCAGCGAGTCGTGGACGACATGCATTCATCCGCAGGACAAGGAGCGCGTGCGGCAAGGCATCGATGCGGTGCTGCGCGGCGCCGGAGAAAACTGGTCGGACGAATACCGATTCCTGCGCAAGGATGGCGGCTATGCCTATGTGCTGGATCGCGGTTTCGTGATCCGCGACAGCGGCGGCCAGGCGGTGCGCATGGTGGGTGGCATGTCCGACCTGACCTCCCGCAAGGAATCCGAGCTGGCGCTGGCCCGCGTCAACCGCGCGCTGCGCATGCTCAGCGCATGCAATGAACTGTTGATTCACGCGACCGACGAGCAGCAGCTCATCACTGAAATTTGCCGACTGGCTACGACGATCGGCAATTACCGGATGGCATGGGTGGGCTATGCCCAGCACGATGCCGCGAAAACCATCAAGCCGATGGCCTATGCCGGCGAACTTGCCGACACCAACTATCTCGCGAAGATACGCGTGAGCTGGTCGGAAGACGACCCGGCGGGCAGAGGGCCGGGCGGGGGCGCGATTCGTACCGGCAAGCCGGTGGTGAGCGGCGACCTCGTCGAGGACCCCGATTTTTCATTGTGGCTGGCGCCGGCGCAGAGCAACGGATTCCGGGGGCTGATCGCGCTCCCCCTGCGCGAAAGAAAGCGCGCGTTCGGCATCCTCGCCCTGTATTCCGGCGAGGCGCGCAACGTGGCTTCCGAAGAGGTGCGCCTGCTGCAGGAGCTGGCCGACAATCTCGCCTTCGGAATCCGCAATCTGCGTACGCGGGATGAGCGGCAGCGCCTCGAGTCGGCAGTGCTGAAGGTGGCCGCAGGCGTGTCGGCCAGCAGCGGAACGGAATTCTTCGAACATCTGGCGCGCAGCATGGCCGAAGCGCTGGGAGCCGATGCCGCATGCGTGGCGAAGTGGCTGCCGGGCGAACCGCGCACGGCGCGCGTGATCAGCTCGGTGGTCGACGGACAGGTGATGGAAAACCGCGATTATGCCGTCGAGGGCACCCCGTGCGAGCGACTGCTGCACGATGCCTTCTGCATCGTTCCGGAAAACGCCGCCGAACGTTTCCCGCGCGCGGCCCTGCTCGTCGACCTCGGTGCGCAGGCCTATGTCGGCAGGCGGCTCGACAACTCGGCGGGGCAGTCGGTGGGACTGCTCTTCGTCCTGTTCCGCAAGCCGGTCGCGCAGCTCAAGTTCGTCACCTCGACGCTGCAGATTTTCGCGGCGCGCGCGGCGGCCGAACTTGAACGGCAAGAAGCCGATGCGCGCATCCGCGACCAGGCGTCGCTGCTCGACAAGGCTCAGGATGCCATCATCGTATGCGGCATCGATTATCGCATCCTGTACTGGAACAAGGGCGCGGAGCGCCTGTACGGGTGGACCGCCGAAGAGGTCCTCGGCGAGAACAAGGAAACGCTTCTCTGCGACGATCCGGCAATCAGCCGCGAGGCCACCGACATCGTGTTCCGTCTCGGCGACTGGAGCGGGGAAATGATCCACCGGCGCAAGGATGGCAGCGCGCTTTCGGTCGAGGGACACTGGACCCTGGTGAGGAACGACGACGGCGCGCCGGAATCGATATTGACGATCAATACCGATATCACGCAGCGCAGGATGGCGGAACGCGAAATCCAGTACCTCGCCTTTTACGACACGCTGACCGGATTGCCTAACCGGCGCCTGTTGCACGAGCGCCTCGAGCAGGCTCTGGCGACCTGCGCGCAAACCCGTCGCGCCGGCGCGCTTCTCATCATCGATCTCGATAATTTCAAGAGCCTGAACGACACGCTCGGGCACGACACCGGCGACCTGCTGCTGCAGCATGTCGCGTTGCGGCTCAAGGGAGCGCTGTCCAAGAACAACACGGTCGCGCGGCTCGGCGGCGACGAGTTCGTGGTGGTGTTGGAAGACCTGAGTCCCGAGCCGCGCGAAGCCGCCGCGCAGGTGAAGCAAGCCGGCGAACGAATCCTCGCCACATTCAACGAGCCGTTCGCGCTGCCCGTTTATCAGCATCACATCACGCCCAGCATTGGCGTGGCCATGTTCAACGAACAGCCGACCACGGCGGATGAATTGCTGAAGCGGGCCGATCTTGCCATGTACGGGGCGAAGGCGGCGGGCCGCAACGCCATCCGCTTCTTCGATCCGGAAATGCAGGAAGTGATCAGCGCGCGCGTGGCCATGGAAACGGATTTCCGCCAGAGCTTGCGGCAGCACGAATTCCATCTGTGTTACCAGCTGCAGACCGACAGCGACGGCCGCGCCACGGGTACCGAGGCGCTGCTGCGCTGGCGGCATCCGGTGCGCGGCTTGGTGTCGCCGGCCGAATTCATTCCGCTTGCGGAGGACACCGGACTGATCCTGCCGCTCGGCCGTTGGGTACTGGAAAGCGCCTGCAAGCAGCTCGCGCTGTGGGCGCAGCAGCCGGAGATCGCGCAGCTGAGCATCGCGGTGAACGTCAGCGTGCGTCAGTTCCGCCATCCCGATTTCGTCGCTCAGGTGCTGGCCGTGCTCGAGGAGACCGGCGCCAATCCGGGCAAGCTCAAGCTCGAGCTCACCGAGAGCCTGCTGGTGGACGATATGGAGGGCACCATCGAAAAGATGACGACGCTGAAGGACAAGGGCGTCGGATTTTCGCTCGACGATTTCGGCACCGGCTACTCGTCGCTGTCCTATCTGAAGCGCCTGCCTCTGGACCAGCTGAAGATCGACCGTTCCTTCGTTCGCGACGTGCTGACCAATCCCAATGATGCCGCGATCGCGCGTACCATCGTCGCGCTCGGACAGAGTCTCGGTCTCAATGTGATCGCTGAAGGCGTGGAGACTCAGGCGCAACGCGATTGCCTTGCGGGATATGGATGAGACGCCTTTCAGGGCTATCTGTACTGTCAGCCACTGTCAGCCGAGCAGCTCTGCGGCTTCATGCGGCTCGTCCATTGAATCCGGACTGAGCAGGCGGCCGTTCAGGACAGGGCGGA
>JAQGLQ010000409.1 GCA_028292785.1 Noviherbaspirillum sp.
ACGAAACAGCTGAGAAAACTCTGAGAGATTTCGGCACAAAAGCTTTGCGCCGGAGAGGTGTTCAAGAATCAACACCGGGAGGCGGGACGGCTTTAACGTTATTGCTAAGGGTTCGCGATGCTGCGATTGTGCGGCAAAGTATGTTGCACCGCACGAAAAGGATTATACAGGCTAAACTGCTTTACTGCATCGAATATTTTGCCGTGCCGCAGCGACAGGCGAATAAGATTTCCGCCTGTCATCTTCGGCACCAGCAATTATTCAGCGTCGGCCATACCCGCGACGACATGCGAGAAACCGCCGTCGACGTAGGTGATTTCGCCGGTGATGCCGCCGGCGAGATCGGACAGCAGGAATGCGGCGGCGTTGCCCACATCCTCGGTCGTCACATTGCGCCGTAACGGCGCATTGCTCTTGACGAAATTAAGGATCTTGCCAAAGTCCTTGATGCCGCTGGCAGCCAGTGTCTTGATCGGTCCCGCCGAGATGCCGTTGACGCGCACGCCTTTCGGTCCGAGCGACTCCGCCAGATAACGCACGCTGGCTTCCAGGGAAGCCTTGGCAAGGCCCATGGTGTTGTAGTTGGGCAGGGCGCGCACCGAGCCGAGATAGGTCAGAGTCAGCAAGGCGGAATTTTCGCGCAGGAGCGGCAGGGCGGCTTTCGCCATGGCCGGAAAGCTGTAGGCGGAAATATCATGCGCAATCTTGAAGCCCTCGCGCGACAGGCCGTCGAGGAAGTCGCCGCCGATCGCCTCGCGCGGTGCGAAGCCGATCGCATGCACCAGGCCATCGAGGCGGTCCCACGATTTGCCGAGGTCGGCGAACAGCGCATCAATCTGCTCGTCGCTGCCGACATCGCACTCGAACACGAGATCGCTGCCGAACTCTTTAGCGAATTCGGTGATGCGGTCCTTGAAGCGCTCGCCGACATAGGTGAAAGCCAGGTCCGCGCCTTCGCGCTTGCAGGCCTGCGCGATGCCGTAAGCGATCGAACGGTTCGACAGAACGCCGGTGATCAGGATTTTTTTGCCTTGCAGGAATGCCATGAGTAAGTAACTCCAGGGTGAATTCGATATTGTAATCGGTGGCTGCGCACGGCCGGTGGAACCGGCGTGCGCGAGCGGTAAAGCCGCCGGTCGTCCGCCGTCTTTGGGAATTTCACAAGATTGTAGGGGCTTGGTGCCAATGAGGCAACAAAGCGTTCGCGCCGGCTTCTTCACGGCCGAGGCCAGATCGTCAGTATCATGACAACTCTTCCTCATCGGTACGCAAAAGCGGGCATCCTCCGCGAATTCGAATTGCCCGCACCGGCGTTATCCCCTTTCGGTACAATAGCCCAGCCCCGCCCCACTCACACCCAGGATCAAGCATACTGCCGCATGCATAAACCGCTATCCATCTTCCTACTGCTGAGTTGTCTCGCCCACGGCTCCGAAGCATTGGCCTCCCATGCATTCTCGCTCTATGACGTGCCGAAATACCCGGCCGGATTCAAGCACTTCGACTATGTGAATCCCGATGCGCCGATAGGCGGCGAGTTGTATCTGGCCAATCCGGACCGCCGTACCAGCTTCGACAAATTCAACCCCTTTTCCATGAAGGGTGTCGCCGCCGCGGGCGTCTCGAACCTGATGTTCGAGACTCTCGCGGTATCGTCATCGGATGAAGTCGCGACCATGTACGGCCTGCTGGCGGACGACATGGAGCTGGCCCCGGACCGCATGTCGATGACCTTCAGGCTGGATGCGAAGGCGAAGTTCAACAATGGCGACCCGGTTACCGCAGCCGACGTCAAGCATTCCTACGATACGCTGGTGGCCAAGGGAGCGCCGCAGTTCAAGTCCATCTTCGCCGATGTGAAGCAATGCGTGGTGGTCGACGAGCGCACCGTGCGCTTCGATTTCAAGACGCTCAACCACGAGCTGCCTTTGATCGTCGGCGGCGTGCCGGTGTTTTCGCGCAAGTGGGCGGCCAATACGCCGTTCGACAGGATACAGCTCGACCCGCCGATCGCCACAGGTCCCTATCTCATCGACAGGTACGACGTCGGCCGTTCGATCAGCTACCGGCGCGACCCGAATTACTGGGGCAAGGACGTTGCGTCCCGGCGCGGCATGTTCAACTTCGGCCGCATCAATTACCGCTTTTACAAGGACGACGTCGCAAGGCTGGAGGCCTTCAAGGCCGGCGAGTTCGATGTGGTGGTTGAATACAGCGCCAAGAACTGGGCGCGCAGCTATACCGGCCCGAAATTTGACAGCGGCGAAATCGTCAAGCGCGCGCTCACCCATTCCAACGGCGCCGGCATGCAGGGATTCGTCATGAATCTGCGGCGGCCGCAGTTCGCGGACATCCGCGTGCGCAAGGCGCTCGGCCTCGCGCTCGACTTCGAATGGATGAACCGCCAACTCTTCTATGCGCAGTACAAGCGCATCTATTCTTTCTTCAACAACAGCGAACTGGCGGCGACGGCCGTGCCCGCCGGCGACGAACTGGCACTGCTCGAGTCGCTGCGTGCCCAGCTCGATCCCGCGGTTTTCGGTCCGGCGCCGGTGCCGCCCCGCACCGATCCGCCGATGTCCCTGCGCGCCAACCTGCTGCAGGCGAAAGCCCTGTTCAAGGAGGCCGGCTGGGAGTATCTCGATGGTGCCCTGCGCAATGCCAAGGGCGAACCGTTCGCCTTCGAGATCCTCGACGACCAATCGGCCTTGTCGCGGATCATCAGTGTGTACATACGCAATCTGCAGAAGCTCGGCATCCAGGTCAACCAGCGCACCGCCGACTATGCGCTGGTGCAGAAGCGCATGGAAGAATTCGACTTCGACATGACGAGCATCCGCTTCCCGGACGTCACCAGTCCCGGCAATGAGATGTTCGACATGTTCGGTTCCAAGGCGGCCGATGAAAAAGGATCGAACAATGCGTGGGGCCTGAAAGACCCGGCCGTCGACAGGCTGGTGGAAAAGCTGGTCGCCGCCGACACCCGCAAGCAGCTGGTCGCCGCGTCGCGTGCGCTGGATCGCGTGCTGCTCAATAAATACATCGTGGTGCCGCACTGGTATTCATCGACGCACCGCGTGGCCTACCGCAACCGCTTCGGCATCCCGACCACCGC